>JAZSFV010000072.1:0-3621 GCA_045532395.1 Acutalibacteraceae bacterium | reverse complement strand
CCGGTTGAAACAATTGCGTAAGCTTTTTTTGCTCTGTCATAGAAATCGAAACGTTCTACAAGCTGGAATTCTTTTTCGCCTTCGTTGTTTTTAACGATTTCTTTGTATTCTGCCCAGATGGGAGGTCTGTTTTCACTGTCTCCGTTATCCATAAGTGCAACGGGAACATCAACATATGTATCGAGAGGGAAAAGTTTTAAAATTGCATCAAGAACTGCAGGTACTGAATGGCCGTCAAGACGTACAAGACGCTGCGCGCAAGATGCTGCGGGGAAATTTCCGTCGCCGATTACAAGTTCATCACCATGACCCATTTCCATAAGGATTTTAAGAAGTTCAGGTGTAAGAATTGAGGGAATGTTTTTAAGCATAATTATTTTCCTTTCTTTATTGGATTTTATTTATTTTTTCACCGTACATGCTATACATGTTACTGTAAATTCCGCCTTTTTCGATAAGTTCACTGTGTGAACCCTGTTCTTCAATTCCGTTTTCTGTGAGCACAATAATTTCATCTGCGTTTTTGATTGTTGTAAGTCTGTGGGCAATAGTAAGAGTTGTTCTTCCTTTTGCAAGACGTTCAAGAGATTCCTGAACAAGTCTTTCACTTTCGTTATCAAGAGCAGATGTTGCTTCGTCAAGAAGAAGAATTGGGGGGTTTTTAAGGAATACTCTTGCAATTGAAATTCTCTGCTTCTGTCCGCCTGAAAGTTTGACACCTCTTTCGCCGATATATGTGTCAAATCCGTTGGGCAAACCACAGATAAAATCATAAGCGCCTGCCTGCTTTGTGGCTTCGATAATTTCTTCTTCAGTTGCGTCATGTTTGCCGTAAATCAGATTATCACGGATTGTGCCGCTGAAAAGGTAAACGTCCTGAGCAACAACGCCTATATTCTTACGAAGAGAATGTAACGTGATATCTTTGATGTTTTTTCCGTCAACAAAAATATCTCCGCTTTCAATCTCATAAAAACGTGGGATAAGGTTGCAAAGAGTTGTTTTACCGCCACCACTGGGTCCTACAAGAGCAAGATTTCCGCCTTTTTTAAGATGAAGATTCAAATCTTTAAGAATCTGTTTTTCACCCTTAACATAACTGAAAGAAACATTTTTAAATTCAATTTCGCCTTCAACGCTTTCAATTTCAACTGCGTCGGGACTGTCTTCTATTTCAGGAATTTCGTCCATAATTTCAGTAAATCTTTCAACACCTGTTACACCACGGCTGAACTGCTCGCTGAAATCCACAATGCTTCTTACAGAGTTTAAAAGAGTTGAAACGAGGAGCAAACTTGCGGCAAAATCACCTGCTGCAATTTTGCCTTCTTTCATAAGCCATGCACCCATAGCAATAACGGCGATATACATTGTGCCGTTTATAAGACCTACCGTTGCATGGAAAGAAGCCATATATCTGTAGCCTCTGATTTTTATTTTTATATAATCATCGCAGCCTTTTAAGAATTTATTTTTTTCAATTTGTTCATTTGTAAATGAACGCACAACTTTAACACCTAAAAGACTGTCTTCAAGACGGGCATTTATTTCACCGACCTGATGACGGTTTTCTTTGAAAGTGTCACGCATCTTTGTTCTTGTTTTTTTAGTAAGAAGGACCATAAATGGAAAGAGAACAAAAACGGCAACGGCAAAGCGTATATCCATAGTTGCAAAAATATAAAAACTTGCAATAAATTTTACAACTGTCATCAGAATCATTTCGGGGAAATGATGAGCCCATTCTGCAACGTCAAAAAGGTCAGAAGTCATTCTTGACATAAGCTGTCCGACTTTTGTGTTGTCAAAATAAGAGAAAGAAAGTTTCTGCAGATGGTCAAACATGTCTTCTCGCATTGAGTTTTCAATTTTTGTACCCATTTTGTGACCGTAAAAAGCCTGACAGTAGCTTGCAATACTTTCAACTGCCTTAATTCCTACATATGCAAGACAAATAGTTATTAAAAATTTATATGTAATTGCTGCACCTTTATCTGTAATTTCTCTTACAATAAGGGGCAGAATAATTTCACTGACTGCTGCCGTTATCGCACACAGAAGGACACAGAGCTCTGTCTTAAGATGCTTTTTAAGATAGGGAAAAAATCTTTTTATGAGAGAAAAATTCTGCACAAAACTTCTTTCTTTTTTTTCTTCTTTTTCCACTTTATATTCCCCCTTTGTAAAATATTTTAAAAAACTATCTTATATTTTTTCAAGCAATTTTTTAGCCTGATTTTTTACATTTTCAGGACAAGGACTGCCGAGAGGTGTTCTCATTGAAACGCATCTTTCAAGAGAAATTGCATCATAAACCCCTTCATCAAACAAATCGCAAACACTCTTATAATCTTCAATGGGAAGAACATCAAGTGTTGTTCCTTTTTCGATACATAAAGCAACAAGTTCACCCGTTGCTTTATAAGCATCTCTGAAAGGTAGACCTTTTGAAACAAGGAAGTCTGCGCAGTCAGTTGCGTTTATAAATCCGCCAAGAGCTGCTTTTTTCATGTTATTCGGAAGAACAGTCATCGTTTCAATCATGGGGATAAATGCAGTAAGACAAAGTTTTACTGTATCAACTGCATCGAAAATTGCATCTTTATCTTCCTGCATATCTTTGTTGTATGCAAGAGGAAGACCTTTCATAAATGCAAGAAGTGTCATCAGATCACCATAAACTCTGCCTGCTTTACCACGTACAAGCTCTGCAATGTCAGGATTTTTCTTCTGAGGCATAATGCTTGAACCTGTTGAGAAAGCATCGTCAAGTTCGATAAATTTGAATTCCCATGAACACCAGAGAATAATTTCTTCGCTGAAACGTGAAAGGTGCATCATGATAATTGAAATTGCACTTGCAAGTTCAATGCAGAAATCTCTGTCAGAAACGCCATCAAGAGAATTTTCTGTAGGGCCTTTGAAACCAAGAAGCTCTGCAGTTCTTGCACGGTTCAAAGGATAAGTTGTGCCGGCTAAAGCACCGCTACCAAGCGGGCAATAGTCCATTCTGTCGAGACAATCTTCAAGTCTGCCGATATCTCTTAAGAACATCTCGCCGTAAGCTAAAAGATGATGACCGAAAGTAATGGGCTGTGCTCTCTGAAGATGAGTATATCCCGGCATTACAATTTCAGCATATTTTTCTGCCTGAAAAGCGATAACTTTTTCAAGCTCTTTAACCTGCCCGATAAGTGCGGCACATTCTTTTTTAAGGTAAAGCCTTATATCAAGAGCAACCTGGTCGTTACGGCTTCTTGCAGTATGGAGTCTTTTACCTGCCTGGCCGATTCTTCTTGTAAGTTCACCTTCAATAAAAGTATGGATATCTTCTGCATCAGGGTCAATCTGCAAGGTACCGTCAATAATTTCTTCTTTTATTTTTTTAAGCTCAGTTACGATTGCTTCTTTATCTTCAACTGAGATAATTCCCTGCTCTGAAAGCATTGTTGCGTGAGCAATACTGCCATCAATATCTTCTTTGAACATTCTTGAGTCAAATGAAATTGAGGAGTTGAAATCGTTTGTTTTTTTGTCTGCTTCTTTTGAAAAGCGACCTGCCCAGAGTTTCATATATTTTTAAATCCTTTCTCTGAAAAAAATTAAAGGGTGAAAAATACT
>JAZSFV010000048.1:0-4585 GCA_045532395.1 Acutalibacteraceae bacterium | reverse complement strand
TAGTATATTGTTTTTAAATTTCTGATGACATTTATTGTTTTAAGAAAATCAACTTCATCCTGCCTTGCTTTTTTCCAGTAAAACGGAATCATGACTTCCTTTTTGTAGGGCTTGACGTAAACAGACACCGCACCGCAACTGTTGGCACACATAACATCAGTAAAAATCCTGTCACCGATAAGTACTGTTTCCTGCACTGAAACACCTGCTTCTTCAGCCGCTTTAACAAGCATTTTCGAATCCGGTTTGTCGGCAGGCCCATAAGCCTCACAATCAAATATTTTACCCATCACCTTAGAGCGTAACGAGAAAGAATTAGAAATTACAACTATTTTGAAGCCTGCATTTTTAATTTTTTCAAGCCAGGATTTCACACCTTTAATCGGTGTGACAGTACAGTCATATACTGAAGTGTTGTCTAAATCAATAGCTACTAATTTTACGCCCATTTCTTTAAGGTTATCAACAGTAATATCAGTCAGACAGTCAAACAGAAAATCAGGTTTTGCATTAATCGAGGTATCAGTCATCAGCCATTTCCGCCTCTTTAATCATTTCATCAGGAATAGCTTCACCATGCCTTACAAAGAGAATGCAAAGAAGTGAAATTATAAATGCAACGGGGCTGAACACAAACAGCGTGCTGTATGTGCCTGTAAACATACTGAACATACCAAAAACAATAGGTGCAGCAATCTGTGCTGAGAATGTTGCAGTATAATAGTAACCCGTGAAAGTACCGATTTTTTCCTGTCCGCCGATTTCAAGAACGAGCGGAAGAGTGTTAACAGTAATAAGCATATTTGCCACACCGCCAACAACAAGAAGAATCCAGATTAACCAGCTGAGTGCTGAACTGTTTCTAAAGAAGTAGGCAACTGATAATGTTGCAAACATACCAAGACCGATAAGAATTGTATTCTTTCTGCCGATTTTTTTACCTATTATACCTGCAGGAATAGCAGCAGCCATTGAACAAACTGCAAATACAGCCATAAGGAAGGTTGCCTGTGAAGTTGTTTTATGAAGAACTTCTTCTGCAAAGAGTGCAAAGAATGTAGTAATTGCATTTGAACCGCAGAAAAGGAAGAAAAGACCTGCAAGCATAAACGCAAGGCTTATTCTCTCAGCTTTTGAAAGTTTTATCGCTTTGAGACGTTCTTTTTCTTCTTTTTCAGCTTTAGCAATTGCCTCAGCTTCTCTTGCATCTGCAACAGCCTTAAGTCTGCTATCGGGCTCATGAACAAAGAAGCGAAGAACAAACACAGCTATAACCATAACTGCAGCGCCGATAATGAAAACATATGGATATGTCTGGAATTCTGTGAAATTATCTTTACCGTAAATCATTGTGAAAATAGCAGTAATAATAGTACCGGAAATCATACCGATAAGACCGCCTAAGCCACCACAAAGGTTGATAATTGCGTTACCCTCACTTCTGAGTTCAGAAGGTGTAAGGTCAGGCATAAGTGCTACAACAGGCGCTCTCCACAAGGACATTGTGAAAACGAATAAAATAATCGTTGTCATAAGAATGGGAAGACTGCAGATTTTCAGGAAAACCAAAGGTATCAATACGAAAAGTAATGCAGAAATCGGTGCACCGATAAAAATAAACGGTCTGCGTTTACCGTATTTTGAACGGCATCTGTCTGAAAGTTTACCAAATGTAGGCTGGAAAATAACGCCAAAGATGTTATCAAAAGTCATAATTATACCGATAAATAACGGAACAAGTGAAAGCCCGTCATTACCCTGTGATTTTGAAAAATCCAACAAAGCAGGGAATCTCTGCATAAGTGCAGTACTCCACGCAGTGATTGTAGCGTTGCTCTGAAGAACATTCTGAAGGATTTTTGTAATGTAAGGATCGTAAATGTTCCATGCTATTGAAGTTGACATGAAGCCAAAACCAATAAGTATGGTCTTTTTAATATCCAATTTCATTTTGTTGGACATAGCCATTCTCCTTTTTCTAAAAATTGGTTGCTTATATTATAAATCTTTATATTAAAAACAGCAATACATTTTTTTAAAAATGTTTAAATTATTATTATTCTTTGTAAAAACACCTGAATAAAAGCATAACAATTTATGTCATTTTGATTTTTTTGATTTTTTCACCATCAAATAACATTTTATCAATGCACAGCATTCTTGAATTACCGTCAGTTTCTTCAAGAGGTCGTCTGTGATATACAATAAACCACTCATCACCATCATTAAAATAACCATGATGACCGGGACCTTTTGCAACAGACATATCCGTTGACAAAATCAACTCACATTCTTCAAAAGGCCCCTGAGGATTTTCTGATATTGCGTAGCACACACCGTAAGTATCGTCTGTCCAGTTACCCTTTGACCATGAAAAATAGTATTTTCCGTCTTTTTTGAACATGCACGGTCCTTCTCTGTAATCAGGAGGTGTGATTTCTTTAAAAAATTCACCATCATCAAACGCAACGAAGCCCGTCATATCATCATTCATAATGCAAATATTACAATGTCCCCAGCCGCCGTAGTAAAGATAAATTGTTCCGTCATCATCTTTAAAAAGATGAGCATCTATAGGCTGAGCACCATTTATAATTTCGCCTACTAATGTTTTACCCATCAATGTTTTAAACGGTCCTTCAGGTTTGTCAGAAACTGCAATTTCCAGACCACCAGGCTCATCGTCCGAGTGAATATCATTTATAGCAAATATCAGATAATATTTTGAATTTTTCTCAATTATCGTAGGTGCCCACACTGCCTTTTCCGCATAAGGAAAACCTGACATATCAATAATACTTTCGTGTTTTTTCCATGTTTTTCCGTCTGTAGATGAATATGCATCAAGGTTAAGCTGCTTTTCAAAAACGTCAGAACGTGTTGCATAAATATAGTATTTCCCATTATAAATTCTCGCCTCAGGGTCAGCGTGCCAACCTTCGGCAATTTTATTATTACATACAAGCATATCTAATCACCATAATTTCAAAATCGACGAAAGCACCACCGTCAGAACTATCAGACAGTGGTGCTTTGATTTTATTCTTCTGTTTCTTCAGAATTTTCAGGATTCTCTTCAGGCTTTTCAATATAAACATCCTGCTTTTTGGATGTAAAGAAATTAAGACCTGATTCTACGTCTTCCTCTTTGATATAGTCGTTTTCAATATTCTCCTGGTTTTTTTTCTTCTTTTTCTTTTTAGGCGACATAACAACACAGAGAATCACAGCCAAAAAGGATATAACAGCAATAATTATGGGGAGCATCGCAGAATTCTGACCTGTAGCAGGTATGGGCTGAGACAAAGCATCAGCGTCTGCGGCAAAAGCAGATATCGCTCCACCTAAAACGCCAAGCGCCATCAGAGCTGCCATAACAATTGCAATTATTCTTATAATTTTTTTATTCAGCATAACTTAAATACCCACCATATCTTTTAAATGCCAAGAATTTTCTTCATATCATTTGTGATTTCTTCTGTAATTTCGTTTGCTTTTTCAAAACTGTCAGCATGAGCAGTGATATAAATTTTGATTTTAGGTTCAGTACCTGAAGGACGTACAATTGCAGAGCAAGCATCGTTGAGAGAATATGACAATACGTTTGATTTCGGTAAGTCAATGTGAGATTTAATGCCGCTCTTTGTTTCTGTTGCAACGCTTGTTTTATAGTCAGAAACCTTAAGAACTTCAAGACCTGCAATTGTTGCAGGAGGATTAACACGAAGGTTTTCCATCATTTTGCTCATAGTTGCCATACCTTCAGCACCTTCAAAAGCAAAATTAAGAAGTGTGTTGATATAAATACCATGTTCGGCGTAAATTTCATTCATGACGTCTGCAAGAGTTTTGCCGAGCTTTTTATAGTGTGCTGCCATTTCTGTAATAAGCATAGCAGCAACCACACCGTCTTTATCACGTGCATAAGTTCCTGCAAGGTAACCGTAGCTTTCTTCCATGCCGAGAACATAGCGTTCAGCCTCACCTTTTTCTTCGAGCTGAGTGATAAGTTCGCCGATATATTTGAATCCTGTGAGCAGGTCAGCAGTTTCTGTATGATATTTATTTGCTACTGATCTGATAAGTTCACTTGTTACAATTGTTTTTACAACAATCGGATTCTTCGGAAGTGTGCCGTTCTTCTTCTTTGTTGAAAGAATGTATTCAGCAAGCATAGCACCAACTTCGTTACCTGTCATAAGACGGTAATCATCACCTGTTCTTACTGCAATACCTACACGGTCACAGTCAGGGTCTGTTGCAAGAAGCAAATCAGCAGGTTCTTCTTCAGCCATTTTAAGAGCACATTCAAAAGCCTGACGGATTTCAGGGTTCGGATAAGGACATGTGGGGAAATTACCATCGGGATTTTCCTGTTCAGGAACAATTCTTACATTTTCAAGACCAAGTCTTTTAAGAATTCTGCGAACAGGTTTATTTCCTGTACCGTTAAGAGGAGTGTAAATAATTTTAAGGTCGCTGTCAACACAAGCGTCTTTATCTACTCTCTGTTCTTCAACATGGTCAAAGAATTCTTTTATAAGCCAGTCTTCGATATATTCAATCTTTTTGTTTTCAACGGCAT
>JAZSFV010000262.1:0-19135 GCA_045532395.1 Acutalibacteraceae bacterium | reverse complement strand
TGCTTTCAAGTGTACCTACAAGACTCGCTTTAAAAGCATCAATATATTCACGTCTTAATTTTTGTCTTTCATCTTGTTCTTCTGCGGTCAATTCACGTTGTTTAGCAAGATGGGCAAGTTCATTAATTCTGTCTATTTTTTTCTGATCCATTTCAAATACCTCTTTTGTATTCTTTTGCCTGATTAAGCATTTCAGTTGCGGCATCAAGCTGACTCTGGGTTATTACAGAACCTCCGTTGATTCGTGAAAGTTCATATTTACGCTCATTATCAGCAAGAGTTTTAACACTTGTAAAGGTGTGACCGTCTGTGCTGACTTTGTTTATATATAAGTGATTGTCTGCAAAAGACGCAATCTGTGACAGATGCGTTACACATATTACTTGCTTACCTGCAGAAACGTCATAAAGTTTTTTCGCTACTTTTGTTGCAGCCTGACCACTTATGCCAGTATCAATTTCGTCAAAAATCATAGTAAGTATATCATCTTTTTCCGAAAGAACGTTTTTAATAGCAAGCATAATTCTTGACAACTCACCGCCTGAAGAAATTTTAATAAGCGGTTTTGGTGACTCACCTATATTCGCAGAAATTAAAAATTCAATATCATCTCTACCAGTAATTCCAAGAGCTTTTTCTTTTCTGTCAACAATAAATGTTACATTGGGCATATCAAGAAATTTAAGTTCATCTGCAACTTTTTTTGTGAAAACATCTGCAGTTTTCATTCTTGATTCGGTCAATTCTTCCGCAGCCTGAAGCATAAGCTGTCCTGCTTTATCAAGTTCAGCAGTCAACGCATTGATACGTTCACTTGATGAATCAATATTATCCAGTTTCGCTTTTAAATCGTCATAAACAGCCGCAAGACCTTCTTCGTCAGTATCATATTTTTTAGTAAGTCTTGTAAGCAAATCAAGTCTTTCTTCTGTTTCTTCAAGAAGTTGAGCATTGAATTCGACAGAATCGAGATTATTTTTTATACTCTGCGTGCAGTCTTCCAGGGTATACATTGCATTCATCAGATTCTGCAAAGTTTCACCCATTCCTGTTAAATCGGATATGGTGGCTATTTGTTCACTTACATTCCTTATTCTGAGAAGCGCACCTGTGGTTTCATCTTCGCCATTAAACACGTTATATGCATCGGAAAGAACAGTGCTTATTTTTTCAGCATTAACAAGTTTATTTCTTCTGGTAATCAATTCATCAATTTCGCCCGGTTTCACTCGAGCTTTCTCGATTTCGTCAATCTGGAAACGATAAATTTCCGAATTTCTTTCGTTTTCTTCCTCACTGTTCGTAAGGTTTTTCAGTTCTTTTTT
Organism: Acutalibacteraceae bacterium; assembly: GCA_045532395.1. Lineage (GTDB taxonomy): Bacteria > Bacillota > Clostridia > Oscillospirales > Acutalibacteraceae > SIG575. The sequence continues at coordinate 17,810 of JAZSFV010000262.1, read as the reverse complement.
TATTGCTATAAAATTTTTATAGCATGTCATATATTTTGAGAGGATTTTTTCATTTGATGCTAATTTGTCGATATACGAGCAATGATTATCTTTTAAAAGCAACGACCTGTTATCGTGCTGACCGTGAATATCAACCAACGTTTTGCCGAGCTCTTTGAGCATAGAAACGGTGGTTGTGGCACCATTTATTCTGCAGTTATTTTTACCGTCTGCAGAAATCTTACGTGATATGAGAAGACTATTATCTTCTTCGTTTTCAATTCCCAATTCATCAAGTTTTGCAATTGTCTCTTTGGTTATATTAGTAAAAAATGCCGTAACACTTGCAGCGTTAGTGCCTGTACGAACAAGTTCTTTAGATGTTCTTTCGCCAAGCACTGCATTTATTGAATCAATGATTATTGATTTACCTGCACCTGTTTCACCAGTCAACACATTCAAGCCGGTATCAAAACTGATATCAGCACTTTCAATTACGGCAATATTTTGTATTTTGAGACTGTTAAGCAAAACTAACCACCTTAATTCTCAATAAAACTCTTAAGCTTGTCTGTCATTTCCTTTGCATTTTCTTCAGTTCTGCAAAGAACAAAAATTGTATCATCACCAGCTACAGTGCCGACGATTTCATCGTAACCCATTGAATCGAGAGCACTGCAGGCACCCTGAGCCATTCCTGAATGACAGTTTATACATACAATGTTCATTGCGTAGTCCACACTTGTAATTGTTGATGTAAATATCATACGGAATTTTGAACTCAGGTCGGTCCCTTTATCCTGGGGCTGACTGTATCTGTATCTTCCGTTGGCATCAGCAATCTTGATAAGGCGAAGTTCTTTTATATCTCTCGAAACAGTTGCCTGAGTAACATCGAAATCATGGCTACAAAGATATTCAAGAAGTTCTTCCTGCGTAGAAATTGGTCTTTCCTCGATGAGTTTAAGAATGAGTGCATGTCTCTTTCTTTTCATAATATTTTCTCCTCTCAAGATGTTCAGTTACTTCTGAGTTTAGCATTAAGTATATCCACAAACGTATCTGATTTAATTCGTATGAAATCAGCCGTTTTTTCTGACTTTTTAACAATAATTTTGCTGTTTTCCGGAATCGGCACTGCTTGTCCTCCGTCAAAGAAAGCAAAGACATTGCCGGGTTCATTTTCATCAATAATTTCAAAAACTGATTCGCTTCTGAAAATCATCGGTCTCTGAAAAAGCGAATGCGGACATACAGGCGTCAGAAGTATACTTTCTATCAGTGGGTCTATTACCGGACCACCTGCAGAAAGCGAATAAGCAGTAGAGCCTGTCGGGGTGGAAATAATCACACCATCTGAATAATATTCGCTTACATTATTATTATCACACTTAATGTTAAGCCGAACCATATTTACATTTGTACCGCGACCTATAAAAACATCATTTACACAGTTAACTTCTTCGACAACCATATCATCAGTCACAACCGATGCAGCCAGCATCATTCTTTTGTCTACAGCATAATCTCCACTGATAAGTTTGTCTAAAAGGTTTAGTTCCTGAGGTTCAAGCCCTGCCATGAATGCAACTCTGCCTGCATTTATACCAAGTATTGGTCTTGAAAGAGAAGATGCTTTTTTGGCACAGTTTATAATTGTACCGTCACCACCGATTGCAATAATAACTTCTGCTTTTTCATAAAGCAGTTCTTCTTCAAGAAACAAATCGCAAAGGCCACCAAACTGAGACTTCTTATCGATCTCCATGGCAAACTCTGCATTCAGTTTTTTCAGTTCAAGACAAACGGCTTTTGTCACTTCAAAAGCATTTTCTCTTGAAAGATTCGGTATGATCGCAAACATTTTCTCACCTCATTTATCGAGATTTTCATGTGATTCTTTTGCAAGAGATTCAGGAGAAGTTTCACACTTCATCTGTGGAGAATCTGATTTTTCGATTAACATTAAATATTCAATATTTCCTTCAGGACCTTTAATCGGCGAATATGTAAGACCAAGAATTGAAAAACCATTTTCTAAAGCAAATGAAGTAATAGTTTCAATTACTTCAACGTGTGTAGACAAGTCTCTAACAACGCCTTTTTTACCGATTTTATCACGCCCTGCTTCAAACTGAGGTTTAATAAGGCAAACAGATTTCCCGTTACTTTTCAGGAACTCCCTGAGTACAGGTAAAATGATTTTCAATGAAATAAAGGAAACATCAACACTTGCAAAGTCAATCTCTTCACTTACTGTTTCTTTATCAAGGTATCTGAAATTAGTTCTTTCAAGATTTACAACACGCTCATCAGTACGCAATTTCCATGCAAGCTGACCGTAACCAACATCGATTGAATAAACTTTTTTTGCACCGCGTTGCAACATACAGTCAGTAAAACCGCCTGTAGATGCGCCAATATCCATACAAACATTATCTGTCAGTCCGAACTCAAAACTATTCAAGGCTTTTTCAAGCTTATATCCACCACGACTGACAAAGGGCATTTTACTGCCTCTCACCTCAAGAGAATCCTCAGGTTTCAAAAACATACCGGCTTTAAGAGCCTTTTGTCCATTTACATAAACTTGTCCTGCCATAATCAATGCTTTTGCTTTTTCGCGGCTTTCAGCATGACCTTGTTCAAAAACTGCAGTATCAAGTCTTAATTTTTCAGCCAATATTTTCACTCACCTTTTTCGCCATTGATTCATAATCAAGGCCATATCTCTTAAGTTGCGATTCAACAACAGCAGGTTTTACAAACTCCTCACCTACTGTGGTAATATTATAAACACCTTTAAATCCGTTTTCAAGAAGAAGCGAACCAAATCTTTCTGACACAGATCCATTTTTCACAGATTCTTCAAAAAAGAAAATATTCTTATACAAAGACAAATCATTGAATATCTGCGGATTTATAGGTTTAATCTTATTAAGTTTTAAAATTCTTATATCAATACCCTGCTCTTTTAAAATTTCTTTTGCTTTGCACGCATGTGCAAAAAGCCTGCCGTAAACAACAAGCAACACATCACCTATATCGCCATAAACATCAAAATCATTACTGCTAACCACATAACCAGAGGGAAGTTCACTTTCAACGCCTCTGGGATATCTGATTGCAACAGATGTTAATGAGTCTTTGATGGTTTTATCAAAAACGTTATCAAGTTCTGCGTATGTTGATGGCGAGTATACTTCAATATTGGGTATGGTGTTCAAAAACGGAACATCAAAAAGACCCTGATGTGATTCACCATCCACGCCCACAAAACCTGCTCTGTCAATCGCAAAAATAATTTTAAGATTCTGCATCGAACAATCATGAATGATCTGGTCGTAACATCTTTGTAAAAATGTTGAATAAACACAGAAAACAGGTATCATTTTGTTTTTAGCAAGTCCTGAAGCGAAAGTTACCGCATGTTCTTCTGCAATACCCACATCAAAGAATCTTTCAGAATAAGTTTTGCTGAATTTTTCAAGTCCCGTTCCAAGACTCATAGCTGCCGTAATTGCGCATATTCTTGAGTCTTTCTCAGCAGCTTCGCAAAGCGTATTTCCAAAATGATCAGAAAAGCTTTCTTTTGCGCAAACACTTTCACCTGTAACAACATCAAATTTTGAAATGCCATGGAATGTACTTGGAGATAACTCTGCAAAGTTATATCCCTTACCCTTTTTAGTCAGAACATGAATCATAACAGGTTCACTTTTATTTTTAGCAATTTCAAAAGCTGAGCAAAGTTGTTCAATGTTATGACCATCAAAAGGTCCCATATAAGCAAAACCCATTTTTTCAAACATTGTCGTACCATAAACTGAACTTTTAATGTAATTTTTGAGATTTCTTATAAACTTTGCGATAGGTTTACCTATTACGGGAATTGCAGACAAAAAGCGATATGTTCCTGTTTTCAAAAGATAATATCTTGGTTTTGTTCGCAGTTTTGAAAGATGTGTTGCAACGGCTCCCACATTCTGAGAAATCGACATATCATTATCATTAAGAACAACAATAAGATTACTCTTTTCATCACGGCCGGCATTGTTAAGACCTTCGTACACGAGACCGCCAGTAAACGAGCCATCACCGATAACGGCGATTGTTTTTCTGTCGTCATCAAAAAGCAATGAATTTGAAACACTCACGCCATATGCCGCTGAAACAGAAATGCTGCTATGTCCGCTTGAAAAAATGTCGTGTTCGCTTTCATCAGGACGTGTAAAACCAGAAAGACCGCCCTCAGTTCTTATTGTGTAAAACTTATCACGTCTTCCGGTTAAAATCTTATGTGTATATGCCTGATGACCCACATCCCAGATTATTTTGTCCTTGGGTGAATCAAAGGTCTTATGCAATGCGATAGTCAACTCTACCGCACCGAGATTTGAAGCAAGATGGCCACCATTTTTTGAAACTGTCTCGATAAGCTCGTTTCTTATTTCACCAGCCAGAATATTAAGTTGTTTAAAAGAAAGATTCTTTATGTCAGACGGCGAATTGACAGTGTCCAAAATCTTGTTTTCACTCATCTTTTAATTATCCCTTTCAAGAAGTTTTGTTGCAAGTTTCTTAAGGAAATCTGCATCTTCTCCGAAACAACTAAGTGCTTCCGTTGCTTCAGAAGTAAGTTTTTCTGCATATTCTTTGGATTGTTCAAGACCTAATATCGAAACATAGGTAGACTTATTGTTAGAGTTGTCACTTCCTATAGGTTTTCCAAGTTTTTCTGCTGTGGAAGTAACATCCAATATATCATCAACAATCTGGAATGCAAGACCGATTGCTGAAGTAAACTTCTCAGCCGCCCTGGTCTTGTTTTCATCTGCCTTTGCTGCTATACAGCCAAGAAGAGCGGAGCAATTAATAAGTTTACCGGTTTTAAGGTTATCCATGGTTTTAAGGCGTTCAAGCGGAATTTTTTTATTCTCACTCATAAGGTCAACGGTCTGACCACCAATCATCCCCTGGTAACCGGCATGTGATGAAAGAATTTTTACTGCATTGACTTTTTGCATATCACTGACATCAGCTTTTGTTAATGTTTCAAAAGCCAGTGTTAAAAGCGAGTCACCCGCAAGAAGTGCAAATTCTTCACCAAATTTTTTATGACAGGATGGTTTGCCTCTGCGCATATCATCATTATCCATACAGGGCAAATCATCATGAATTAATGAATATGTGTGAATCATTTCAATTGCTGCAGCAAACGGTAAGGCTTTCTTAACATCACCACCACACAAACGACAAAACTCAAGAACAAGTACAGGTCTTATTCTTTTGCCGCCATTCTGCAGACTGTAGCGCATAGCATCTGCAACAATTTCTTCATCATATTCAGATTTATCGATACTATTGTTAAGATATTCTTCTATTAAATCAAGATAAGTCTCAAATGTGTAATTAATCATTATTTTCGACCTCTTTAATTTTTAATTCTGCTTCATTGAGACACTTTTCACAGAAAGCAGAAAGTTTTGTGCCCTCTTCAAAAAGCTCCATACTTTTATCAAGAGGAAGGCTGCCTTCTTCAAGAGTTTCAACTATTTTTTCAAGTTTTTTGAGTGCCTCTTCATACGTCATATTTTCCATTATATAACCTCACATTTCACATTTCCATCAGAAAAACAAAGATTAACATTGTCCCCCGTTTTCAAATCAGCTGCGCTTGTTATGACTTTTTTATCATCAGATACCATGGCATATCCGCGGGATAAAACTTTAAGCGGGCTTAATGCATCAAGTTTTCCGACTAATGAAGAAAATTCAAGTCGATGTTTTTTTATAATTAGTTCTGTATTGCTTTCACAAGCAGAAATCAGATTATCAAGATACTGTCTGTGAGATTTTATCGTTTCTTTCGGGCTTACAAATGATTTTGAGTTTGTAAGATTTTTTATTTTATTTCTTTCGTTGTTTATCACATTCTGCATATAATCGCCCACAAATTTTCTCATCGAACGAATATACGCAAGATGTTCACGCATATCAGGAACAGCAAGTTCTGCTGCTGCAGACGGTGTAGGTGCTCTTAAATCTGCCACAAAATCTGAAATCGTAAAATCAGTTTCATGACCTACTGCGCTTATTACGGGTATTGAACAATTATAAATTGCACGTGCAACACTTTCCTCGTTAAATGCCCACAAATCTTCGATCGAGCCGCCACCTCTGCCCACAATAATAACGTCTGCTGCTTTCAGTGAAGTTAATTTGTTAATCGCGTTAACGATAGACGGTGCAGCATTTACGCCCTGTACTTCAACACCTTCAAAGACAACTTCAGCCAAAGGAAAACGACGTGACAACACATTGAGTATGTCTTCAATCGCAGCACCTGTAGGCGAAGTAATAACCCCCACACGCATGGGACAATCAGGAATCGGTTTCTTGTGTGCGGAATCAAACAAGCCTTCATCAGAAAGTTTTTGCTTTAATTTTTCAAAAGCAAGATTAAGACTTCCAAACCCGTCAGGCATCATATCTTCAATATAAAGCTGATACTGTCCGTCACGTTCAAATACAGAAATTCTGCCAACTGCAATAACCTGCATGCCGTCTTCAGGCATAAATCTGAGCCTTTTATTTGCAGTTGAAAACATAACTGCTTTAATTGAGGATTTATCATCCTTTAAAGTCATATAAAAATGACCTGTTCTGTAGTGGTTTTTGAAATTAGAAATTTCACCGCTTATAATAACAGCATTAAGATTAATATCTTCATCAATAAGAGACTTTATATAAGTATTAACCTGTGAAACAGTCAGTGCTGATGGAGTTATCATTTTCTTTTCTCCTTAATCGCAGAGAGTATTGAAATACCCGCTGCATTATCTGATGAAAATTCAGGTTTAGCAAATCTTCCGGAATAATTTTCTGAAAAATAACGGCTGATAATTGAATTTGACATGACTCCGCCTGCGTAAACAAGTGGCAAATCGCCATATTCATCTAAGAGTGATTTTGTCATTTCTTCAAGCGCACGGCTTATGTATGTGATGCAGTATTTAGCAACGTCTTCGCTTTTTTCGCCACAGTCAATCATCTTTTTGCAATAATTTTCTACACCTGAAAGACAACAATCCGCACCTTTCATTGTAGGTTTGATTTTGTATTCTTTATTGCTGAGTTTTGAAAGTGAATCAAGCTCTTTTCCACAAGGAAAATTAAGACCTAACATAACGCCAACACGGTCGACAGCTTGTCCGGCTTTTAAATCAAGTGTTCTGGCAACAAGTTTTATATCAAATATTTTATCTTTATCTGGTTTCACAAGCAACGCCTCTGTTGTTCCGCCTGAAAGATGAAAAGCAATAAACTCTTTATTAATCAAATCCATGGAATCAGAAGAATATAATGCAGCTGCTATATGACCAGACTGATGGGAAAACATATTAAGCGGTATGTTATGTGTTAAACTTATCGCCTTGGCTGCACTCACTCCGGCAAGGAAACAAGGCATATATGAGCCTTCCTCGTCACGGGGTGAAACAGAAACACCTACTGAAGAAAGTGAAAAATTATTTGAAGAATACAAATCTTCAAACATCATCGGAAGCTGAACAGTGTGATGAAACACAGCATCACTTTGCCTTAACCCCAATGAACCTTCTTTTACGGGCAAAAGTTTTTTGCATTGGCAAACAGTATTTGTCACATCATCATATACGCTGACAGAAGTTGTATAGTTACTTGTGTCAATTCCGAGATGCTCAGCCATTTTTTGAATCCCTTGAAATTGAACCGAGAATACCGTTTATAAAAGAACTGTCATTTTCACCGGCATAAGTTTTCGCAAGTTCAACAGCTTCGTTGATAGAAACGCTTACGGGCACTTCTTCAACGTAAAGCATTTCGCAGATTGCAACTCTGAGAATTGCAAGAGAAACTCTGGGAATACGCTTAATAGTCCAGCCTCTGCTATATTTTTCGATATAAATATCGATATCTTCAAGATTATCTTCTGTTTTTTTTGCAAGCATTAAAGCAAAGTTATCTTTTTCTATCTGATCATCTTCAAATGCTGCTTCTGCAATATCTAAAACTTCTTCATCCTGTCTGAAACTTTTTTCAAACATTAAAACAAAAGCCTGTTCTCTGGCTTCTCTTCTTGTCATAGCTTGTCCTCCGTTAAAAAAATAAGCTCTGCAAATAAACACTTATTCTGTTTGCAGAGCTTTATAAAATCCTTTTTAAGCTTGTGTAGGTGCGTCATCAAGGTCAACTGTTGATACTGTAACGTCAACTTCGCTAACCATAGTGCCTGTCATATTCTGAACAGCATTTTTAATGTTCTGCTGAACTTTCTCAGCAACAACCGGGATTTTTGCATCCTGGCTTACTTTGATATAAATGTGAATTTTTATATCAGTTTCTGTCATTATAACATCAACAGCTTTTGATGCAGTATCTGCCATTTTGTAAAAATTCTGCAATTTGATGGGCTTTGATGCGAAGCCGCTTATCCCTTCAATATCCTTTGAAGCAGCTACAGCAATTGATGCGATTACGTCTTCGGAAATCACAAGACTTCCGGAATTTCGGCTATTATTTATATTTGACATTTGTGTCAGCCTCCTTCCTTTGTCTTATATTATACCACAAACAAAAAATTTCTCAACTATTTTGCTTCAATTAATGTAATATTTTCTGAAAAAATATTCGCCTGTGAGGCAATTATGTCAATAATTTGTGTTGAAACAGTGTCATTAAGTGTGTTTTTATTCACAATCACCTGTGCTTTTTTATCATTTATCACCACAACGCACTCTCCGCCTGTCTTCGCAATAATGAGATTTTCAATATCAGTTTCGAGTTTTATTGTGGCTGAAATTTCTTTCAGAGCATTCTGAGCACTTGCTACCGCCTCAGGAGAAGATGAAGAGTCTTTAATAATATCATTAAGCACTTCAATCGCTTCATCATGTGCTTTCTGTCTGTTCACACGTGCATTGTTGAAATATTCGCTGATATTTTTAGAATCAACCAACTGTGCTTCACCGATTTGTGAAGTATCGTCATTATTTTCTTTTACTATCTGTGTAGTCTGTGCCACCTTTGAAGACTCAAAAATCTGAGGTTTACCATATTGCCAGTTTATAAAAACTGCAACGCCTAAAGCAACAATTAATGTGGCCAGAATCAACTGTCTTTTTTTCACTATAAATCCCATAAAAAAAATCCTCCTTATCAGCTTTTCTTTTTGCAAACGCTGATTTTATTTGTTTTAATATTTAGAACTGCAGAAACGGTATTGATTATATTTTCGCGCACAGAAGCGTTGTCTCCACCGTCACATACAATTGCAACACCACGTATATTGGGCTCAATGACCTTTAATAACATACCGTTTTCCGATGATGTTCCAGACTTAACAATAATATATTCATATTCGTACTGCGACATGGTCTTGTTGTCGTCGCTTTGCTCATCACTTTTAACTTGCTTTGCATAAACATTTTCTTCACCTGTTTCGACAGTTACCATAACGCTGACACTTCCAGCACCATCTATGGCAGATATAATTTCAGCAAGCTTCTTTTCCATTGCCTCCGCATATTCATAGGTATCGACTGAAACGCCCACCTTTTGCTCAGTTTTTTCTTTACCTATAAATTCACTACCTACCAGAAGTACAGCTCCAATTATTGCCAGCACCAACATAAATGCAAGTTTCTTATCTTTCAATATTAACTCTTTGATTTTTTCTATTTTTTTACCCATTTGCAATCAATCTCCGCAGAAAAAACATTTTTTATTTCTTCTTTAATTTCATTTTCGTGTTCTGAATATTCTTCGTCAGCCGTTATTATGATTTTATCTATGTACAACTGATTTTCTTCATTTCTTTCAAGAGAAACTTCTATATCATCATATTCGATTCCCCTTTCCTTAAGAAGTGATTCAACCTTGTTTTTGACAGCTTTCTCAGTTTCATCAGTGACGGACAATGAAATTTCTTCAGAAAGTGATGAATAGTAAATTGAAAATCCGGGAAAATCTTCAGAAAAATCAATTCGCCTGCCATCAATAAATGGTGATAAAAATGCACACATCAGAAAAGAAGCAACAACAATTTTCATTGTTTTCTGAACAGAACTGTCAGGTGTAAATATATTCACAACTGCAGCAATTATTGAGCTGATCATTATGCAAATAATCCATTGTTTTATTGCCTGCATAAAAAAACATCCTAAAGCGAATTTTTTAACAAAAGTAAAATTCCTGTTGAAATAATAAATAACACACAACAGAATATAAGTATCACATTAAAAGTCCTCACTGTATCAGATACTTCTCTGAAATAATCTGCAATATTATTCAAGCCGAACATATCAGCAACCACCGAAGATAAGTTTAAAGACACTGACCATAAAACCAGTTGTATAATAACCGGAAGATTGATTGCAGCAATTGCAACAATCCCGAAAACACCAACTGAACTTTTTAGCAAAAGCAAACTGTTAACTATTGTGCCGTACGCGTCGCTTACGGTTCCGCCAACAACCGGAACCAGTGTACTCACGAGGACTTTTGCACCTTTGCTTGCAACAGTATCTGCAACATTTGAAAGAATACCTTTTACAGATAAAACTGCGGTAAATATAGTGCCTGAAATCGACAAAACCTTTACAACACCATTTTTTATAGATTTTGCCAGATTTTTAACGTTCATCTGATCCGAAACAATATTTACAGAAACAAGAGCAAATAACATTGTTTCAAATGGCAAAAGAATATTCGACGAAAACGATGCAATCGCCTGGGCAAAATATAAAGCAAACGAATTATAATTAAGAGCAAGTGCAGGATTTCCTGACGCCACTACCACTCCCGCAAAGACTGGCAGAAACAAAATCATAAACTTGCTGCTCATTTTTATTGCTGCCGCACCTGCTGATAACACCGAAACCATGGGCATGCATACGCTTAATGCAACATATGCAAACATCAAAAGGTTAAGAGCTTTTTTTCTTTTCTCGTTATCTGAAGAATATGTAAATGCTATACTTAACAACACCGAAACTGCACAATTAAAAATAAAATTTTTAAGCGGTCCTTTTAGCGTGCCTTTCGCCGTATTTTTGAAAAAATCAAAAATATCCTTTGGAGTTGCGGAAATAATCCTTTCAAAATCAATCGAGTTCATTCCGCTTTCTTCTAATATTTTTACTGTCTCTTCAGATAATTCGTCTTCAAAAAGTTCGTAGTATATTTTTTCATACTTTAATATTTCATCGCTTTCTTTTGCAACTGTGACAGGAGAAACAATGAACATCATGATAACTGAAAGAAAAATTATTTTTACGATTTTCATTTTCTGACCTTTCATTTTAAAAATCCGATTGCTACTTCCGCAAGTCTTTTAAGCATTGGCATAGCCATGAAAATAATTATGGTTTTACCGAACAATTCGATACAATTAGACAATGTATTATTCGCACTATCTTTGCAGATTGACGCAGCAAAATCTGTCAACAGCGATATACCTAACGCCTTGAACAAAACTTCAACAAAAGACAAATCTATACCGCTGAATGAAAACATTTCAGTAACAGACTTAAAAACATCAACAAATGTTGTCAACGTATATATAACAACTACCGCACAAGCACACAATTGACAAACGAGACCATATTCAGGTTTATAATTTTTGACAACCATGCAAATTACTGCCATGATTATTGCTAAAATAAAAATTTTCATTTACAAATCCAGAATCGTAGAAATTGAGTCTAAAAGGTCGCTGAAATACGGTAAAATCATCATAACAATCACCACCAGCCCGGCAAGCGTCACAATCATGGCATATTCGTCTCTTCCGCACTTTGATAAAACCTGGTTAATAACGGCAACCAACAACCCTATAACAGCGATTTTTATTACAATTCCAAAGCCCATCTTCAAGTCCTCTAATAAAAAATTATAAAAAATGCAACTGCAAAAAAGGAACTGACTGCAGTGTTGATTTTTAACTTTTCTTTCACATCTGTTTCAGCAGAAATTAATTGTTTCTTCAACATCTCAATATGAATGCAACAGTTTTTGTTTTGCCCATCTATATCTGTTACCCCTAAACTTTTACCGAAAGACAAAATAATCTTTTTATCTTCTCCGTTCAGTGCATCATATTTTGCATTTTCATTTATGGCTTTCTGCCAATTTTCCGAAAAGTTACCTTCACCCATTTCCACAAGGGCACTCATTGTTTTTAAATGTGTTTCATCTTCAGAAATCAACTCATCAATTATCTGCAGAATTTTTCTCTTTGAAAATATAATCTGCGAATCGATGCCTTCAATAAGAATAATAAATCTTTTTAAAGATAAAACACGTTTTTTTAATCTGGAGTTACGATACTGCCCTGTCAGCATTATAACAGCTGCAATCATCAACAAAGCTGATATTTTCATCATTAAAATCACCTGTTTTAAAAATCTGTTTTATTTTACCAGGCTCATTTGACAGCAAAACCACAACCGCGTTTATTCCGCTTTTTTTCAAAAAACTGAACTGTGGTTTATTAATCAATTCTTCTACTGTAGAAGCATGAATACTCAGAACAAAATTTACACCTGAATTTAGTCCGTTATGTATTGCAACACACTCTTCAGTTGTGCCTATTTCGTCGCAGATAATAATTTTTGGTGAAAGAGTTCTCAATGCAATCATAACACCATCAGCCTTTCTGAAACCGGAAAGCACATCTGTATTAGGTCCCGTATCACAACAACACACTCCATCATCAACAGGTGAAATTTCAAAGCGTTCATCTACAATTGCAACTTTATAATATTCTCCAAGTCTTGCAGATGAAATCTGTCTTGCTATATCCCGTAACAATGTTGTTTTTCCGCTTGATGGCGGACCTGCTATAATTACATTTTTAAGCCTGTGAGCAAAAACTTTTTTTAGAATATCATCAGCACAACCTTTGAACTCACCTGCAATTCTTATGTTCAGGGAATTCACATCACGAATTGATGTTATATTTGAGTCTTTTATTACTGCTGTGCCTGAGATTCCGACCCTATGACCACCTTTCAGTGTTATGAAACCTTGTGTTATACTGTCTGAATAACTATAGACTGAAAACTCACATAAACGATTAAAATAGAATTGCATTTCAACCGGGGTTAAACAATATAAATTTTCAGACAAAATCTGAGTTGCGTGACCACACTTATCAAGAAATAATGTTTTTCCGTTTGCAATAAGCACAACAGGCTTATTTGTTCTTAAGCAGATTTCATTGACTTCGTTTTTAATTCTGTCTGAAAGATTTTTTAATTTAAAATACAGATTATCACTTAAAAATGAAATTGCACAATCAAAATCTTTCAACATCATGTCCCTCTCCTTTCACCTTTGTCCTATGTATATTTTCTCTTGTCCCTTTTTAGAACGTAATTATTAATTTTTACCTTTTTATTGAATATTAAGTTAATATATGGTAAAATACTAATATTACTTTGAAGAGAGGAATAATATGAAAAGTTTTACCGAAATATTTAAAAAAGGAAAATTATACGATAATCGTTTTATATTTCTTGCAATGGGTGGCTCACTGCTTATAAGTTTACTTATAGCTTACTGTTATAACATGATACCCTTTGCAAACTTTACCATCTTAAGAATGGACCTTTATCATCAGTATGGTCCCCTGTTCGCAGAACTTTACGAAAGAATTAAGGGCGGTGAAAGTCTGCTTTATTCCTGGAATGCAGGCGGTGGTTCAAGTTTTCTCGGAAACTTTTACAACTATCTTTCAAGTCCGCTTTCACTCATAATACTTTTATTCGATCATGCCCATATCCCGGTAGCTATCGGTGTTATGATTTTCACTAAGGCCGTATTGGCTTCTGCCACTTTCACATATTATCTTAAAAAGAGTTTAAACAAACACAGTTATATAACTGCAGGCTTTGGCATTCTTTACGCATTCAGCGGATATTTTATTGCGTATTACTGGAATCTTATGTGGCTCGATGCTTTTGTATTGTTACCTCTCGTACTTTTAGGCATTGAACGTATTATAAACAAAGGCAAACCAACATTGTTCATTATCTCACTTGCAGTAACAATGTTTTCTAACTACTACATGGCATACATGGTTTGTATGTTCTCTGTTATATATTTTCTTTACTATTATTTCTCAAACTATTCTCTTAAAGATTCGCTTGCAGATATCCGTTTACCTCACAAGAAAGATAAAGCATGGAACAAAGGTCTTTTCTATAAAATACGCTCATCTCGTTTTCTCGGAAGCGGTGTCACATTCGCAAGTGCTGCTTTAATTGCAGCCCTTTGTGTTGCATTTGCACTTTTGCCGACCTACTTTATTTTACGTGCTTGTTCCGCCACATCAGGAACATTCCCGGAAGAACTTAAAACTTATAATTCAGTTTTCGATATTCTTGCAAACCATTTAGCAAGCGTTGAACCCACAATCAGAAGCAGCGGCAAATATGTACTTCCCAATGTATACTGCTCAGTTATTACAGTAATGCTTGTACCGCTTTACTATTTCACAAAAACAATTACATTACGTGAAAAAATATCTGCGACAGTTCTTCTTGCCGTTATGTACATGAGTTTCAACACAAACTATCTTAACTACATCTGGCACGGTTTCCATTTCCCCAACGACCTTCCGTACAGATTTTCATTCATGTACACTTTTGTAATTCTTGTTATTGCATTCAAAACGCTTATCCGAATCAAAGAATTTAAACCAAAAGAATTGCTTGGTGTCGGTTTTGCAACAGTTTTATTTATTATTGTTGTTGAAAAAACTGGTTCAAAGAATGTAGATACTGACTCTGTCCTTATCAGCCTTGCTTTTGCTGTTGCATACACAATCGGTTTTTATCTCCTCACAAATAAAAAATATAACCGACAGGCAACTGCACTTTTCATTTTCTGTTGTCTTGTTTCAGAATATGCAGTTGCTAACACTGACAACTATGTAATGAACCAGGAACTCAAATATTATAGTTCTGACTACAGCAATTTCGAAGAAATAAAAGAAAAAATTGACAAAGATCATAACAGTGACAATGTGTACAGAATGGAACTTACAAACCTGCGCACACGTATGGACCCCTGCTGGTATAACTACAATGGTATGTCTATTTTCTCTTCAATGGCTTATGAGAAACATTCAAATTTACAACAAAACCTTGGTCTTTACGGCAACTATATAAACTCGTACACTTATAATTTACAGACACCAGTTTACAACGCTATGTTTGCATTGGACTATGTTGTAAACAATGATTCATCTATAAAAATTAATGAAGAATTATTTACTTTAGTAGACAAAAACGATAAATTCACAGCTTACAAAAACAAGTATTCGCTTCCCATCGCTTTCATGGTAAATGA
Source organism: Acutalibacteraceae bacterium (assembly GCA_045532395.1). Classification (GTDB taxonomy): domain Bacteria; phylum Bacillota; class Clostridia; order Oscillospirales; family Acutalibacteraceae; genus SIG575. The sequence continues at coordinate 2,435 of JAZSFV010000262.1, read as the reverse complement.
ATCAATTACTGATTGGGATTATTCAAATTACAATCCCTTTGAGGTACAGAGCAATTTCTTCTATCATGCAACTGACATGAGCGGAGTTTTCGCGAATGAAGATGTTTTTGATATTTCAGGTTACGGCGTGCACGACCTTTCAAATCCATCTGACGGCTCTGACTGCTTCTTCTTCAAATGTGACAGTTCAGATGGCAGCGGAGAAATTAATATTCTTATCATCCCTGAAGAAACAAAGAACCTTTATTTGTATATTGAATCCTCCAGTCTTGGAAATCTCACAGTAGAAAACCAGGGCAGACAATTAACGCAGAACATTGATGATGAACATTACATCCTTGACCTTGGATTGTGCACTGAAGGTGAAGTAGTAACATTAACTATCAATGTTAAAGATGGTCATTCTGATGGTTTTGCAGATTTCATATTACGTTCAGTTGATATGGATAAATTTGTAGAAGGATATGAAATGCTTAAAGAACAATCGCTTCGGGTTGAAAAATTTACCGACACAGAAATCACAGGTAAAGTCAACGTAAAAGAAGACGGCATTCTTTACACTTCAATCCCCTACGACGAAGGCTGGAAAGTTACTGTTGACGGTAAAGAAATCGACAAAGAGGAATATGTTAAAATCGGCGAAGCGTTGCTCGGAATTTATCTCGAAAAAGGCGAACACACAATTGAGTTCAGATATATTCCTCAAGGTCTTAAAACAGGCATCATCTTGTCAATCGCAGGTCTTATAATTCTCCTCGCTTATTTACTTTTCATCAGAAAGTTAAAAATTGTAAGGTCTTATACGCTCACATTTGACCCGTCTGATGATATAGAATTAAGCAAAAAAATCTTTGATGAAATAGAAAGACAGAATGATGAAATAGCGTCACTGAATGCACCTGAAACAGAAGATATCCCGGAAGAATCAGATTCAGCAGATGATTTTCAGACAACAGACACTGAAGACAACTACAATCCACACTCCGAAGACTAATAAAAAAACCTCGTAAGAATTTTCTTACGAGGTTTTTTAAATATTATTTTCTGTTGACAATCGGAATTACAACAACAATAGTAAGACCCGTTTCAAAGCACGATTTTTCAGCATAAATTTGCCCCTGATGTGCTTCTACAATATCTTTACTGATTGAAAGACCCAGACCTGATACTGATTTACTACGGCTTTCATCCGTTGTATAAAGAGGTTCAAATATCTTTTTCAGCTGCCAGTCAGCAACACCTTTGCCGTTATCTGAAATTTTAAATATCACATCATGATTTTTCTTTGTAGCATCAATGCGTATATTTAATTGATTATCTGATTTATGTTTTGTACTATTTGAAATCGCATTACCGAAAACACGCAACATATCAGGCTTATTAATAATGATTCTGGCATCTTCACTATTATCATTAATTTCGAATATATAATTTTCGCGTTCAAGGTCATCTCTGTAATAAGAATCCACAGCAGACAAGAACTGCGAAACAGAAATCAAAGATTTTTCAGACGATGCAGCATTATCATTATATGTGAGATAGTCATCAAGACCTTCAATCATATTTTTGATAGCTATTGATTTTTCATAGATTGTATTAACATATCTGTTTTTGCGTTCAGGAGAAAGATCTTCTTTTTTCAACTGCTCAGCATATCCCATGATGGATGTCAGCGGAGTTTTGATATCGTGAGAAACAGAAGCAATAATCCGTGTCTGCTTTTTCTGCTCTTCCGTCATCGCACCGGTCAGTGCATCAAAATCGTTAGTCAGAGATTGCAGTTCATTCTTCTCATCTGTTTCAGCAATATGAACGTTTTTATTATATCCCCTGATAGAATCTGCAAGTTTACTTAAAGGCAACAATATCGTTCTTCTGATAGAAATAACTATGATTATCATAGAAATGGTAAATACAACAAATTCAAATGTAAGTATTTGTGTAAGATATGTACTCATAAATGAGGGCATATTTTCTAATGAAAACTTACTGTTAGTTGCTACCGCAGCTTTTATAAAATAAATCTGCTGACCATTACTGTTGGTCGAAAGAAACTTTTCTGAAGCAGTAACATATAAGCTACTGTCCCTTTCAATTTTCTCCTGAGCAAGCTCATCAGGATATGAATAAACAATATTATTATCAATATCTTCTATATATATAATCATACCTTCAGCTATACTGCTTTCATCTACTGAGGTGTAAAAATCGTCAGAGTACTGTAGTTGTTCTATAATAGACTCAACAGTATTGTTAACTTGTTGTTTCATATTTGAAACCTGATGGTTAACACCGGACGGCAAAATCAAAAGTGAAAAAAACAGAATACCAACAAAGTTAATAATGAAAACAACAGCAAAAAGAACTGAAATTCGTTTTCTGATACTCATAACTTATTATTCACCAGAGAAAGGAGAAACAAATTTATAACCAAC
>JAZSFV010000217.1:0-18399 GCA_045532395.1 Acutalibacteraceae bacterium | reverse complement strand
CACACGCTGCTGCTCACCGCCTGAAAGCTGTGACGGGAAGTTGTTAAGTCTGTCACCAAGTCCCACCATATTGAGAACTGTTGCCGCATCAAGAGCATTTTTGCTCATCTGAGTTGCAAGTTCTACATTTTCAAGTGCCGTAAGGTTGGGAACAAGGTTGTAGAACTGGAAAACAAAACCAACATCATGTCTTCTGAATTCAGTAAGTTTTTTATTATTAAGAGAAGTAATTGATACTCCGTCAATAACAACCTCACCTGATGTTGCATTATCCATACCGCCGAGAATGTTAAGTGCAGTTGTTTTACCGGAGCCGCTGGCACCTACAATAACACAGAATTCTCCTCTTTCAACAAAAAAGCTTACATCGTCAACTGCCTTGATTTCAATTTCACCTGACTTATAAACCTTGCTTACGTTTTTAAACTGAACATAGCTCATTGAGTCCATTTTTCTTAACCTCCTGAAATACTCTGTAATACTTCGTTTGCTATTGGTATTGCAATTTCACTTGCCGATAACGGCGTTTCTTCCACCATAACCACAACTGCGTAGGGGAAATCTTCCCTTTGAGAAAATCCTACAAACCACGCGTTGTTCAGGTCATCTCTGCCCAGTTCAGCAGTGCCTGTTTTTCCGCACATTTTAAGATTCGGAAAACGTCCGTCACCATAATAGTTGACCACATTTGAACGCAGAAGTTTTTTTAATTTGCCCGCCATATCGGCTGACATATCTATTGTATCTACCGTCTGAGGCTGAGCCTGATAAACGGTTTCACCATATTTATTGACACTTGACTGAACATAATAGGGTTTTACGGCATTGCCTCCATTTGCTATTGCACCCATAAGAGTCATCATCATGCACGGATTTGCACGCGCCGTATATTGTCCGATACCTGCCCAGCCGATGTCAATATCCACGGCTTTTGTCAAATCAAATATCCCCGGTTTAATCTGATGTCTGTCCATATCGAAAGAGCTTGTAAAACCGAGTTTCTTTGCTGTATAGTCAAGCCTTTCTTTGCCGAGTTTAATTGCAACCTCTGCAAAAACACAGTTGCACGAACAGTTAAGCGCTCTTTCAAAAGTGATACTGCCATGGCCTGATTTTTTATTGCAGGTAATTACAGCATCGTAGCCATCTACCTCGTGAACACCGTCGCAATTAAAAGTCTGAGAAAAAATATCAGGCATAAACTCAATTGCACAGGCGGCAGTTATAATTTTAAAAGTTGAGCCGGGTACATAGTTAAGCATAAGGAATTTATTGTATGTTGATACCGGATAATTTTTTTCCAGCTCTTTCTGGTCTGACGGTGGATTGTTGGGGTCAAACGAAGGAGTTGATACCATGCATATAATTTCGCCCGTCTTATAGTTATAAACCCCTACCGTACCTTTTTTGCCATCAAGCTTTTCGTAGGCTTTCTTGCAGACATCGCCGTCAAGAGTAAGAAAAAAGTCCTTGATTGTATTGTCTTTTGCCTGGTCGTAAAGACCTGTGACGATATTATAGTTGTCTGTAACGGGAGTGCCCGTAAAATAACCTGTAAGTCCCAATTCCATGTAAGGTCCGCCGAGAGCATGAAGTGTTGCTTTTCTTAACAGCTCATCGTCTTTGTTACGGATAAGTTTTTTATCTTCCTTATTCGTTGCATTTTCAGGTGCTTCAAGCTTTGCCAGAAGCTTCTGTTTTCTGTCATAAACTGCATTTATCTGATATTTCACTTCTGTTGAAACGTGTGGGTTTATTTCTTTCTTCGCCCACTCGTCTGCGTTTGTTATCATTTCAAAAGCGAGAAAAACCATTCCGCCTAAAAATGCCGCCACAACAATAAAAAGCAAAAATGTTCTTTTTACAACGTTATGCACTTTTTCGGACCTCCTTTCAGGAAAAATAAGTAATCTCTGTTTATAAAGTCATCTGTGTTTCTTTCAGAGTTTTCTGATAAGCACGCGGGTCTACACTCTTGATAAAAGCAAGAAGTGCCCAGCAGGAAATAAGGCTTGAACCGCCGCGGCTTACAAAAGGCAATGTAACGCCGGTAAAGGGCAGAATATCTGTAGTGCCGAATGTGTTGAGGCTTGCCTGCACAAGAAGCATGCTTGCAGCACCTACTGCGGCAATAACATAAAATGAGTTTCTTGCAGATTTTGAAGCGGAAATGGCATACACAAGAATGCCTGCATAAGATAAAAGAACGAGAAAAGCAACAAGCAAGCCGTATTCTTCGCCAATCATTCCGAAGATAGAGTCGTTATCTGCTTCGCCTAAAATTATAAGTCTGCCGTTGCCTAAGCCGACACCGAATAAGCCGCCGCTGACGGCACACATGAGAACTCTTGTCTGCTGATATCCTGCATCGTTTGTGTCGTCCCATATGTGTCTGTAGGTCTGGAATCTTCTCACAACATGCATATCCTCCTCGTTTAAAATTGCAAGAAGGATAATTACGCCGATAAGAGCTGCAACGCAAAGAGCAGCCAGCGATTTCCAGTCGCCTGAACGCACATAGGCAATCACAAGGAATGTTGCAAAATAAATAAGTGCCGCACCAAAGTCGCCCATAAGCGCAAGAGCACCTATACAGCCTACAGTGAAAACAAGATATTTGAAAACACTCTTTGTTGTCTGCAATTTATCAAGTGTTGCCGCGCCCACAAAAATGAAAGCAACTTTCACAAATTCAGAGGGCTGAACTGTAACAGGGCCAATTGAAATCCAGTTTTTTGCTCCGTTGAACGCTTCTGCAAAAACAAGGTTAAAGCCAAGCGCCCCTGCTGCAATCACAGCCGCAGGAAAACGCAGAACAGTCACCCTGTCTGCATTTGCAATAAGCCAGCGCATAACAAGAAAAACAAGAATACCGCCCAGAGTAAAGAGCACCTGATTCATGCCGTTTTCGATTGATTTTCTTGAAATAAGAGCAACACCTATTCCGCCAAGAAAAAAGGCTATCATTTCAAGTTCAAAAGATTTCTGGTTTACTATAAAACGCATCAGCAAAACATAAAGCCATTCAACAGCAATATAAAACAAGAAAATTTTAAAGAAATCGGAGGCGTTATCTTTCAGATTGGACATAAGCTGAGCGCATGATAAAATCTGAAAAAATGTAATCAGCATAAGATACCACAGGTATTTAAACTGTTTCATTTTTTTCGATACAGCCATTCCTTTTTCCTCCTTTTTATTTTACTTCCGTGAATTGAATTTCCGCTCCGCCGATATTAAGAATATCGCCATGTTTTAATATTTTTTCTGTCGTATATAATCTGCCGTTAACATAAACTCCGTTTGGCGAAAGGTTTTTCATACGCCACGCATCGTTTACGTAATGAAGCTCTGCGTGGTTTCTTGAAACGGTGGGCAGATTCAGAAACACATTGCATCTCTGGTCTCGTCCGATGGTAATAAGGTCGCCCGTTAAATTAAGAGTTTTTCCTGATGACATGCTCACAAGGGCATAGTTTAATTTTTTCTGTTGTGCTTTGCGGTTATCGCCGAAATCAGGAGCAGAGAAAATATATGTTGCTTCACCGAATGTGAGTTTATCGCCATCTGCAAGGTTTGCTTTTTTTCTGATTCTCTGTCCGTTAAGACCTATGCCCATTTTTGAGCCGGTATCAAAAACTATCCATGTGTCTTTTCTTCTTGAAACAACACCATGGAAACGTGAAACGGTGGGATAAGCAAGCACGATATCACACGATGTGCTTCGGCCGATTGAAGTTTCCCAATAATAAAGAGGCACTGCCTCGCCTGTCATTTCGTTTACGAGGAATGCAACCGTTTTGGTTTTCGGTCTTTTTGAAAACAGAGAAATTGTACAGCCGAATATGATTATAAACGCAAGCACCGGAAACAAAAAGCGTGAATATTCTTCAAAAATCTCCATAAGGCACACCCCTCCTATTTTAATAGTATATATAGTAAATTATATAACATAGAGAAAGAAAGGTCAACCGAAATAAAATTCTTTTAATAACTTTTTACGAATATTTAATAAAATCTTGATATGTTTTTCAATTTATCATATAATTATAATTAATGTAGAAAAGGAGATGTCAAAAATGAGTGTTGAAAAAGTTTTTTACGGTGCAACTTCAAGAGGAGAAGACGTATACAAGTATATTATCACAAATAAAAACGGTTTGATAGCGGAAATTATTTCTTATGGTGCAACCCTTGACAAACTGTATGTGCCTGACAAAGACAATGTCCTTGACGATATTCTTATCGGATTTGACGATATTGCAGGCCACGAAACACGCTCTGACTATCAGGGAATGACTGTGGGCAGATATGCAAACAGAATCGCAAAAGGTAAATTTACTATTGACGGCACAGAATATGAAGTAACTCACAACGAGGGCGAAACTTGTCTCCACGGTGGCGGTGAATTTTCAAATTCAATATGGAGAGGCATTATTTTAGACGATAACAAGGTTGAATTCTCTTTCTTCAGCCCTGACGGCTCAAATGGTTTTCCCGGAAACATGAACGTAACTGTCACCTACACACTAGACGACAAAAACGCTCTTTCAATTGAATACAGCGGTGTAAGCGACAAAAAAACAATCATGAACTTCACAAACCATGCTTATTTCAACTTAGGTGGCTTTGATTCAGGCTCAATCTGTGACCATGAGCTTTATATCGACGCTGATTTCTTCACACCTATAGACGCAGACAGTATCCCCACAGGTGAACTTAAAGCTGTTGAGGGCACACCCTTTGATTTTAAAACTCCCAAGAAAATCGGAAATAATATTCATGACGATTACGAGCAGTTGAACTTAGCACGTGGTTACGACCACAACTTCTGCCTGAATAAAAAAGATGATAAATCTGCAAACGTTGTGGCATATGACGAAAAATCAGGCAGAGTCATGGAAATGTTTACAGACCTGCCCGGTGTTCAGCTTTACTGCGGCAATTTCCTTGATGATATCGACGGCAAAGAGGGAACAAAAATGAACCAGCACGCAGGCTTCTGCCTTGAAACTCAGGTTTATCCCGACAGCCCCAACCAGAAAGATTTCCCCAATTGCGTATATGATGCAGGAGAAGAATATAAAACAAAAACTGTTTATAAATTCTCTGTAAAATAATAAAACAAACAATCATATAATCAGGTGCGGACAAAGTCCGCCCAAAACTCTGCACTTTGCATTTTGCATTAAAAAGTGGCTGACACTCAATGTATCAGCCACTTTTTCTTTATGTTCATGAATTCATTCTGTTCATTGCTTCATCAATTTTGCCGTCAAGCATCAAGGGTAAATTCTTACATACCTTTTCGGCAACGTCGTGAAGTGTTTTAAGTTCATCATTTGTAAATCGTGAAAGCACCCAATCGGCTAAATCTTCCCACTCGGCAGGTTTTTTGCCCACACCAACTTTTATACGTGGGAAATTATCACTGTTCAGATGATAAATTATGCTTTTGATTCCGTTGTGTCCCCCGTCAGAGCCTTTTCGTCTTACACGTATTCTGCCCACGTCAAGGGAAATATCGTCGTAAATCACAATAACATTTTCAGGTGGAATTTTATAAAACTGTGCCGCATCTCTTACCGCCTCACCGCTGTTGTTCATAAAAGTCTGGGGCTTCATGATAAGACATCTGTGGCCTTTTATATCAACATCTGCAAGGAGAGATTTATACTTCAATTTGTTGATTCTGAAATCAAGCTTATCTGCTAAAAAATCAACACACATAAACCCTGCGTTATGCCTTGTGAATTCATATTTATCACCGGGATTTCCAAGACCTACAATAAGAAATTCTGCACCTGAAGATGCAAATTCTTTTTTCTTTTTCATTCCAAACATAAATTATCTACCGTTCTTTTTTCATTCTTTTATACGGTTTTTTCTTTTCAACCCAACCGTTTTTATTTAACTGCCTTGAGCGTGCAATTGAGAGAGCACCCTGAGGTACATTTTCCGTAACCGTTGAGCCTGCTGCAACAAAAGCGTCACACCCTACCGTAACAGGAGCCACAAGGTTTACACCGCAGCCTATGAATGCACCGTCTTCAATGACAGTTTTATTTTTATTTCTGCCGTCAAAATTAACTGTCGCACAACCGCAACCGATATTGACATTTTCTCCCACAAAGCTGTCACCCACATATGACAGATGGGAAATTTTTGTTCCTTTACCTACAGACGCATTTTTCAGTTCAACAAAATTGCCGATTCTTGCATTTTCACCGATAACACAACCGGGTCTTATTCTTACAAAAGGTCCGATTTCAGCACCTCTTGAAATTTTATTTTTGCCCATAACGATTGTTGACTGATGAATTTTTACATCTGCTTCAATTTCCGCATCTTCTGAAATTACAACACCGTCAGCACATGAAATTTCCACTCCCGAAAGCATTAGATTTTCAAGAATTTTTCTGCGTTTATATTCGTTGAATTTCAAAACATCGGAAAGATTTTTTGCGTTGAGAAAATCGTCTGCATTGCGGCTTGTAAATTCGTTGATATTGTCGAAAACTTTTACGATATTGTCAAGGAAAATAACTTCATCATCTGCAAGAGAACAATGTTTTTTAAGGTCACTCACAGTCAGCCACAACGCCGAAACCGAATCGCAGAAATCAGAAACAACGGCAGTAATTTTTCTGTCATTTTTCAAGAAATTCTCATAAGAATTTATGATTGTTTCCGGTGATATAAAAGGGCTTGTTCCCTCCGCAATAAATATATCTCCCTTTTCATTCTGCAAAATAAAATTACGAAGTTTCTCTGTTCTTTCTTCTTTTTCTTCAAGTGTAAAAATCTCATTTATATCCGCTTTTTTCACAGAAGACAGAAGAATTTCTCTCATAGGTTTAAAAACAATTTCGCATGAAGATAAACTTTTCTGACTTTTTGGTGACATCTTTTTCTCACAAAGAATCAAGGCACATTTTTTCATTTTCGGTACTCCCTTTTCATGAATATATGTGCCATTATTTTATGAGAAATTCTTTAAAATATTACATTGATTCCGGTGCTTCAATTTTGAGAAGATTGAGAATATTTTTGATAGTGTCGCGAACACACACGCAAAGATATGCTCTTGCCTGCATGAGTGATTCATCTTCGCAAACAACTCTGCATGAGTTGTAGAACTTGTGGAAAAGAGTTGCAAGTTCGATTGTGTAACGAGTAATTTTTGCAGGGTCATATTTTTTAACTGCGTCAACAATTTCTTCTGTAAGAGAAGCAAGATGACGGATAATATCTCTTTCTGTTTCGTCAGTAAGAAGCTGAAGCTCTTTATCTGTACAGTCACGAAGTTCGATTCCGTCAGCATTTAATTTTTTGATGATGCTGCAGATTCTTGCGTGAGCATACTGGCAATAGTAAACAGGGTTTTTAGAGCTCTGTTCAACCGCTAAGTCAAGGTCGAAATCCATCTGTGAGCCTGCTTCTCTCATGTTGAAGAGGAAACGTGAAGCATCAACGGGAATTTCTTCAAGCAAGTCAACAAGTGTGATTGCTTTACCTGTTCTTTTTGACATTCTCACAGCCTCACCGTTACGTGTAAGACGAACAAGCTGCATAAGAATAACATCAAGTCTTGATGAATCCACACCGATTGCATCAAGAGCAGATTTCATTCTTGCAACGTGACCATGGTGGTCTGCACCCCAGATATCAATTGCGATATCGAATTTTCTCACCTCAAGCTTGTTGCGGTGGTAAGCAATATCTGCTGCAAAATATGTGGGATTGCCGTTTGCACGGATAAGAACATCATCTTTGAGTTCAAGTTTATCGATAGCGTCCTGTGTTTTGCCCTGTGAAAGAAGCATTTTAGTCTGAACTTCAATGTTCTTGTACCAGAGAGCACCGTCTTTTTCGTAAGTAAGACCGTTTTTCTTGAGAAGCTCAATAGTATCTTTAAGTTCGCCATCGTTATGAACGATTGATTCGTTGAACCATCTGTCGTATTCGATTCTGTATTTTGAAAGAGTAGCTTTCATGTTATCGATATTTCTGGGAAGAGCATACTCGATAAGAGCTTTTCTTCTTTCGTCTTCGCTTTTTTCAAGGTAACTGTCGCCGTAAATATCTGCAAATTCTTTTGCACGTTCTTTGATATCTTCGCCATGGTAACTGTCTTCGGGAAGTTCTACTCCATCTTCACCCTTGAAAAGCTGCTGATATCTGATATCAAGAGAAAGACCGAACTTTTCAATCTGGTTACCTGCATCGTTTATATAAAATTCACGGCTTACATCGTAGCCTGCATAGTCCATAATTGCTGCAAGACAGTCGCCGAGAGCACCGCCACGTGCATTACCCATATGCATAGGTCCTGTGGGGTTTGCAGAAACGAACTCAACATTGACTTTTTTGCCCTGACCGTAAGATGAACGGCCGTAATCTTTTCCGCAGGCACGTACGTCCTTAAGAATTGCAGAATAATATGAAGGGCTTAAGTAGAAATTAAGGAAACCGGGGCCTGCAATTTCACATCTTTCAAGATATGTTCCGTCAAGATTGATATTTTCAAGAATTGCTTCGCCGATTTTTCTCGGATTCATTCTGAAAGCCTTTGTTGACATCATAGCAACGTTTGATGAAAAATCTCCGTTTGCTGTGTCGTTGGGCACTTCAATTTTAAAATCGCAAATCGGTTCTTCCGGAAGTTTGCCGTCGCTTATTGCTCTGCCCATCGCATCAAGAATTACCTGTCTGATTTGCTGCTGAGTTTCATTTACGATTTTTGACATTTATAAACATCCTTTCATGCGGGTGTAACTGTAATTATAAGATAATTTTCAGAAAAAACACCTGCACCTAAATCAAGTGTATAATCAAATTGGAGTTCTCCGCCGTTTTCGTCTACATCGCTTTCAACTCTTTTTCCGAAAACCCCGAGCATGAGATTTCCTGCAGGAGTTGAATAAGAGCAGTTGTGACGCTCACCGCGGTGAATGATAAGTTCTGTTTCAAACATGCCTGAACGTGTCATTGTAACGCAATTGCCGTTTTCCACTTTAACGCGCACATTGCAGCCCGCAAGCTCTCCGTCTTCTGTGTAAGATAAAACGTAGTTATCTTTTGCACCCTCAAATTTACCGATAACGGTAGTTTCAAGGCCGTCAGTGTCTCCGTCCATTTCGTGTTTGTCAACAATTTTTATAACAACTTCTTTTTCCATTATCTGCACCATTTTTCTTCGGCATATTCTATAAGTTTTGAAAGAAGTTCGCCGCTTTCATATCCTGCCGCTTTCATAAGTTTGGGATACATGCTGATGCTTGTAAAGCCGGGAAGAGTGTTTGGCTCGTTGAGCATGATTTTTCCGTCTGATTCTCTGACGAAAAAGTCCACTCTTGCAAGGCCTGAACAACCAAGTGCTTTATATGCATTGCAAGCGGCTTCTCTGACTTTCTCAAGCATTTCATCTGAAAGTCTTGCAGGGATGAAAAGCTGACTTGCGTCGGATATGTACTTCGCTTCAAAATCATAAAATTCATTTGCAGGCACAAGCTCGCCTACCTGACCTGCTATGGGTTCATCATTGCCCATAACTGCACATTCAACTTCTTTGCCCACAATACCTTCTTCAAGAACAAGCTTATTATCTTCGTTGAAAGCAGTAACCATTGCATCTTTGAAATTTTCTCTTGATGAAACTTTTGTAACACCTACAGATGAGCCTGCGTTTGCAGGTTTTACAAAAATGGGATATCCGAGATATTCTTCTGCCTTATCAAGGAATTTGTCTTCATCAAGTGAATATTCATATTTTGTAACACCAAGCCATTTAGCCTGAGGAATACCTGCACGGTCTGCAACTGTATTTGTAAGTGTTTTATCCATGCAAACGGCACTTGAAGCACAGTCACAACCAACATAGGGAATTCCTGCCATCTGCAGAAGGCCCTGAATTGTGCCGTCTTCACCATTTTTTCCGTGCATTACAGGGAAAACAACATCGATGTATTCTGTTCTGACTCCGTCATCTTCAAACACGAGAAGTCCGTGAGTTGATGAATTGGGAGAAATTACTGCTTTTTTAAGATTGTCTTTATCTTCTGTCCACTTATCTTCGGGAAGATTTTCTGTATTACCCGTATATCTGAACCATTCGCCCTCTTTTGTGATACCAAGCATAACAACTTCGTATTTGTCCTGAGGGATGTTTTCAATTACAAATTTTGCAGAAACGGTGCTTACATCGTGTTCGCTTGTAACACCGCCGAAAACCACAAGAACTTTCTTCATTATAACAAAACTCCCCTTATTACTGCTGCTGTTGCTGCTGAAGCATTGTCTGCATTCTGCTCTGTTTCTTTGCTTTGGGCGGTTTATAACTGGGCGGATTTTCAAGAAGTCTGATTGCTTTTTTGCCTGCGCCTGATGCAAGATATCTGTTTACGTTAATTGTAATTGCAGCAAGTTCAGGGTCCATATAGTCAACGCAGTTTGCAAGCAGAGTATCGTCGTTATTAAGCTGACCGAGAATTGTAACAACAATCATGCTCTGAACTTCGTTTGTACCGTCAAGGTAAATTTCGTTGAGCATGTTGAAAAGTTTTTTCATCTGCTGCTTGTCGTTTCCCTTGATTGTTTTTATTGCGTAAGAGCCATATTCACGGAAAAATTCATCAGCAAGAAATTCGCCGTATTTTTCAATGTTTTTCTTGTATTCATCGCGAAGCTCGGGGTACATGATTGTATATCTGTTTGCAAGAGTTACCGGGTCGTAGAAACTGCTTCCGTTTCTTGCAGCAGCCTTTGAAACAGGTGGCGGAAGTTTAACGCCTTTTGTCTGTGTTGCTGCTTTTTCAAAAGTTTTGAATCTTGAATCGATACAATCATTGAATTCGTTAATGATGTATTTCACATCTTTTTCGTCTGATTCCTCGTCAAAAAGTGATGCAGAAACACTCTTGAAAGTCATTGAATCCTCGTTTCCTTCACCTATCTGGAAACAGAATTTGCCGTCAGAAAAAAGAATTCTGATGTTTCCTTTTTCTGAAACGTAATCAACATAGATTTTTTTATCTTCCTCGCAAACGGGAAGTTCATCTTTTTTCTTTCCCTCGGGATAAACCGCAGAAAAACCTTTTAATGTAAGATTTTCGTTAAGACCTTTGTCTATGAGTCGGAATGCTTCCTGAATATTCATTGCAAAATCTCCCTATTATAAAATTACACATTATTGTATCACAAAAAATATCTTTTGTCATCATCTATTTATAAAAGAATTTGTAAAAATTACAATAATATATGTATATAATGAAATAAACTTGCTTTATTTTCTATTATATGGTATAATAACACATTATTATACTCGGTAAATGTCCGTTTCAAAAGGAGCAAAAGATATGGACTACATTTTTTCAGACAAAATATCATCTCTTAAGCCCTCTGCAATCAGAGAAATTTTAAAAGCAACTTCCGACCCCGGAGTTATTCCGCTGGCAGCAGGCAACCCCTCAACAGAAGCTTTCCCTGTTGAAGAAGTAAAAAAAATCACTGCTGAAATTTTAGAGGAAGACCCGATTCTCGCTTTGCAGTACGGTGTAACTGAAGGCTACAATCCTTTAAGAGAATTAATTTCTTCTTACATGAAAGAAAAATATAATATCGGAAGAGATTCTGACAGCATTATCATCACTGCAGGTGCGCAGCAGATTATGGACCTTACAACAAAAGTTCTTCTCAACGAAGGCGATACTGTTATCTGCGAAGCACCCTCATTCATCGGCTCTCTTAACTGCTTCCGTTCATACAACGCACGTCTTTGCGGTGTTGAAGTTGAAGCAGACGGTATCAACACCGAAAAGCTTGAAGAAGCACTCAAAACAGAAAAGAATGTAAAATTTATCTATACAATCCCCAACTTCCAGAATCCCTCAGGCGTTACAATGTCTCTCGAAAAGAGAAAGAAAGTTTATGAACTTGCTAAAAAATACAACGTTCTTATTCTTGAAGACAACCCCTATGGTGATTTACGTGTAAACGGTGAGCATCTTCCATCAATCAAAAGCTTTGACGAAGACGGCATCGTAATTTACGGCGGTTCATTCTCAAAAATTCTTTCTCCCGGTATCCGCGTAGGATATGTTATTGCAAACGAAAAGCTTATTGCAAAGATGACTGTAGGCAAGCAGGCAACCGACGTACACACACCGATGCTTACTCAGCTTATCGTTTATAAATGGATGAAGAATTACGATTTTGAAAAACATATCGAAAAAATCTGCGGAATCTACAAAGCAAAGCTTGAACTGATGTGTGACGCAATCGACAAATATCTTGGCGACAAAGTGACTTACGTGCGTCCCGAAGGCGGTTTGTTTGTATGGTGCAGGTTAAGAGACGATATTGACATGCTTTCTTTCTGCGCAGAAGCAGTTAAAAACAAAGTTGCAGTTGTGCCCGGCACTGCATTTATGATGAACGCAGATGACAAGACACAGTGTTTCAGAATGAATTTCTCTACTCCGTCTGATGAAAAAATCGTCAAAGGTATTGAAATTCTCGGCAATATATTGAGTAATTATTGATTACTTGAAATGAGGTAAAACAAATGGAAACCACAGAAAAGAAAAAGAAAATATTAAGTTGCATCCAGCCTACAGGCACTCCCACATTGGGCAACTACCTCGGAGCGCTTAAAAACTGGAAAGCACTTGAAGACGATTTTGATGCTGCTTACGCAGTTGCAGACCTTCACGCAATCACTGTAAGACAGGACCCCCAGCAGTTCAAGAAACAGATTATGGAAGCTTTTGCTCTTTTGCTTTCAATCGGTTTGTCTCCTGAAAAAAGCATCGTTTTTGTGCAGAGCCATGTGCCCACACACGCTCAGCTTGCATGGATTCTCAACTGCTACACACAGTTTGGTGAAATGAGCAGAATGACTCAGTTCAAAGACAAATCACGTTCACATGCAGATAACATAAACGTAGGTCTTTTCTCATATCCTGTTCTTATGGCAGCTGATATTCTTCTCTATCAGGCAGATTTTGTGCCCGTAGGAGCTGACCAGAAGCAGCACCTTGAAATTGCACGTGATATTGCAAACAGATTCAACGGCATGTACGGAAATGTATTCACAATTCCCGAGCCTTACATTCCGAAAGCAGGTGCAAGAATCATGTCGCTTCAGGACCCCACAAAGAAAATGAGCAAATCAGACGAAAACGTGAAGAGTTTCATTTCTATGTTGGATAAGCCCGAAACTATCATGAAAAAAATGCGTTCAGCAGTTACTGACAGTGAAGCATCAGTTCACTTCGATGAAGAAAACAAGCCCGGCGTTTCAAACCTTATGAACATATATTCATGCTGCACAGGGCTTTTAAACGAAGAAATCGAAAAAGAATTTGCAGGCAAGGGTTACGGCGATTTCAAAACTGCAGTAGGTGAAGCAGTTGTTGAAGAACTCCGTCCCATCCGTGAAAACTTTGAGATGTATATGAAAGACCAGGCAGCTCTGAAAGAACTTATGAACAAAGGGTCTGACATTGCAACAAGAATCTCCCAGAGAACTCTTGATAAAACAATGAAAAAAATCGGATATGTTCTTAAATAAAATAGATATCCGAAAAAAATAATTGGAGGTTTTTCTTATGAAAGCCAAAGACAGCGTTAAAAACTATGATTCCAAAATCAGAGAGTATACAAACTACTCTTACAGACAGTCCAAAAACGCCTGCAAAAATTACGGTCCCCGCCCTGCAGGAAGCGAAAGCGAAAAAGAACTGAGAAAACACCTTGTAAGCGAGCTTGAAAGTTGTGCTACAGAGGTTAAAACAGAAAGCTTCAGTTTTGCAAAGACAACTTCTTTCAGCGAAAATGTTTTCACTCTTATTTTCTTTGTTCTTGCATCTTTGCTTGTAATTCTTTCATGTTTCGGCGTTTTCCCCAACGACATATTCCCTGCAATAGGCATAGCAGCACTTGTAATTTTAGGCGTTGCAAATATCTTCACCGGATACACAAGCAAGATTTTTGCAACCAAATCCGAAAGTGAAAACATCTTTGCCGTAAGAAATGCAGACGGTGAAGCAAAGAAAAGACTTATTCTTCTTGCGAACTCGGATTCTATGACAAAGCAGAAATTCAGCACTTTCCCATTTGTTATAACTTCAACAATAGGATTTGTTCTTGCAATTGCTTTTATGTTCCTTAACACAGTATTCGAGCTTTTAGTGAAATATCCAAGCCTTAAATTTGCATCTTTAGCACTTATCGTGTTTGTTCCCTTTGCTGCAATTTCTATTTTCGCAGACAGTAAAGAGTCTTCAGACGGTGCTTCAAAAAATCTTTCAGGCACATTCGCTTCAATTGCAGTTTTAAAATACCTTAAAGATAATAACATCGAAATGGCATCAACCGAAATCTGCGTTCTTATCACAAGTGCACACGAAAGCGATTCTTCAGGTGCAAAAGCATTTATGAATGCTCACTCATCAGATTTTTCAGATCTCCCCACAATCTGCCTAGGTATCGACTCTATTGCTTTTGACGAAAAAAATCTCAGTGTTATCAAGGCTAAAAACACTGATGCTTCTTTCACATTCATCAAAGAAGGTGCAGAAGACGCAGGTGTCGAAATCAACGACTGTCCTCTTCAGGGCAAATACCTGCCTGACAGCCTTAAGTTGTCAGCAGGCGGAATTGATTCATGCACAATCACTTCTTTGCCTGAAAACTATGTAAAAGAACCCGATACACATGAGGATATGAAGGTAAAAACAATTGAAAGTGCCCTTAAAACTGTAGTATCAGGTCTGTTTATATACGACGAAAAATAATTTTATTAAATTTTTCCAAAAATTTTGAAAAATCTCTATGAAATTTTGAAAATATGTGTTACAATGAGTTTTGACGATATTGTTTAACGCCAAGGAGGACGTTTTATGAAAAATACAGTTAAAAAACTTCTTGCAGTAATTCTTGCAGGTATTATGGTTGTTTCACTTGCTTCTTGCTCTGTAGGCGACAAAGTGCGTGATTACTTCAACGAAGAAACAACAGTAACTGAACCCCAGACAAACAAGAGTGAAAAACCCAACGATCAGGTTAAGACTATTGAATATTTCAATACAGTTTCTGCAAACCTTAAGAAAAGTGAACCCTACAACATCATCCTTAACCGTGACTTCTCAGCTGATGACTTTGAAAGCCAGAACGCTACACTTAAGGCTATGTTCCCCACAGTTTCTAAATTCTTTATCAACAACTCAAACTTCATCGATAAAGAAATCAACGGCAGAACAGCATTAGAAGAAGGCAAAATCAGCAACATCGTTCACGTTTATCCTATGGAAGCTTCAATGCAGGCAAGTAACGTTCTTCTCAAACAGGTTAAACTTGCAACAACAGCACAGACAACTGATTATTACATAATCACAATCGATTTTGCAGACGATGCTACTCCCCTTGAAGCAGGCGGTCTCAGCGAAGTATTCAACGCAAACGATAAAGCTGCTATCCTTGAAGAACTCAAAGGTGCAAGCGACATGTTTGTAGTTAAAGACTACACTGCAGAATACAACGGCGGCAGAATCGTATGTACTGTAGACAGAACAACTGACCGAATTATTTCTACAACTTACACAAGAGTTATCAAAATCACTGCAGAAGTTACAGGTCAGGGTGAATTCGCAGATATCAAAAACGAAACAGTTACATTCAATCTTACAGAAAACGAACATTATGAAATTGAATGGAACGAAGGCGATTTAGAAAAGAGAAATCAGGATAAAGATTAATCGTTTATAATACAATCTGTTCTGAAAATTCAACCGCTGTATTCATTCTATGAATTTCAGCGGTTTTTTTTACAAAGAATATTGAAGGAGGGATAACGGTGCAAAACAATAACAACTACAATTACTATCAGAATCCGCAGCAACAATATTACCAGCCCCAATATCCGCCTTACCAGCAGCAACAGTATCAGCCACCATATCAACCATATCAGCAATATCCTCAGCATAACTATAACACCGGCATGCCATATACGCCGTATATTCCCGAAGACCCGTCTGTGACAGACATAAAAAAGAAAATAAAAAAACACAGTTTTGTTGTAGGAATATGTATTCTCGTATTCCTTGCTTCCCCTTACATTCTGGGCTTTATGTTAGGAATTTTTGGCGTTGCAGAGCTTTACTCAACAGACTATATTTTCCAGCGTTCAATCGAATTGATATACTCAGTTGTGTTTCTCTTCCTGCCTTTCTTCTTCGTTTATTTATTCAAGGATAATAAAGGAAAGACAGAAATTGAAAGCGCTTTCAAAAAGCCTTGTTCAGGCATTGTTTTCTTTGCGGCAATAGGCTTCGGTCTTATGCTTTGCTACTGCGGAGATTTTATTTCAAACTGGATTGCTCTTATTTTCCAGAGTTTTGGCGTAACTCTCACTTCAACGGGAGAGGTGTATATTCCGACAGAAGGTGCACCGTTAGTTTTATTTTTCATTTCAACAGCCATTGCACCTGCTATAATTGAAGAATTTGCCCTGCGTGCCGTTACAATGCAGGCATTGAGAAAATACGGCGATAAATTCGCAATTGTAATGACTGCTCTTGTTTTCGGACTCATGCACAGAAATGCAGTGCAGGGAATTTTTGCTTTCATTGCAGGCATTGTTTTCGGATATATCTGCATAGCAACGGAATCTGTATGGACTGCAGTTGTAGTGCATGCTCTCAACAACGGAATTTACGTTGTATTCAATGTAATCGACGAGAAAAATTCCGCCTTGTTTGAAAAAATATATCCCGTTGTTCTTATTCTTATTTTCATAATCGGCATACTTTGTGCTATCCCCTTTGTGTTAAGTAAGAAAAAAGCAAAACTTACACGACCGCCCTTAAAACCTACCACACGTGAAAAAACAAAAGCATTTCTTCTTACACCCACAATGTGTATGGCTATAATATGGATGCTTGTTTACACATTTTTTATTCAGATATGAAAGATGATATTTTTTACATGAAAGAAGCTCTTCTTCTTGCGGAAGAATCAAGGAAAGAAGGAGAAGTGCCTGTAGGAGCCGTTATTGTATGCGATGGTGAAATTGTAGGTCGTGGCAGAAACCGCAGAGAAAAAGACAAAAACGCTCTTGCTCACGCGGAAATCGAAGCCATCAACGAAGCCTGCAAAACCCTTGGTGGCTGGCGGTTGTGGAAATGCGACCTTTATGTGACATTAGAGCCTTGCCCTATGTGTACGGGGGCAATTATAAACTCCCGTATCAAAAAGCTGGTTTACGGCGCAGACGACCATAAAGCAGGCTCCTGCGAAAGTGTTGTGAATTTATTTGAACTGCCTTATAACCACAAGCCTGAAGTCATAAAAGGCGTTATGAAAGACGAATGTTCGGAAATTTTAACTTCATTTTTTAAAGATTTAAGAAACAAGAAATAATTTCCACTTATGACGGAAATAATATAAAAAACAATATAGGAGGATTTCAGAATGAAAGAACTTAAAGGCACAAGAACAGAAGCCAACCTTATGGCTGCATTTGCCGGAGAATCTCAGGCAAGAAACAAATACACTTACTATGCAAGCAAAGCCAAGAAAGACGGCTATGAACAAATTGCTGCTCTCTTCCTTGAAACTGCAGAAAACGAAAAAGAACACGCAAAAATCTGGTTCAAGCTTCTCCACGGCGGTGCAGTGCCCTCAACAGAAGAAAACCTTGCTGATGCTGCTGCAGGCGAAAACTACGAATGGACAGATATGTACGCAGGCTTTGCAAAAGAAGCAAAAGAAGAAGGCTTTGACGATATCGCTGCTCTTTTTGAAATGGTTGCTAAAATCGAAAAAGAACACGAAGAACGTTACCTTAAACTCCTTGCTAACATCAAAGACGGTGTTGTGTTCTCAAAAGACGGTGACACAATCTGGAAATGCCGCAACTGCGGACACATCGTTATCGGAAAAGCTGCTCCCGAGCTCTGCCCCGTTTGCGCTCATCCCAAAGCATATTTTGAAGTTAAAGCTGAAAATTATTAATTTAGTGCAGAATGCAGAATGCAAAACGCAGAATTTCGGGTCTGCGACGCTGATTCTTTTTTGGGTGTGGGCTTTGCCCACCATAAACTTTGCATTATACACTTTGCACTTTGCATTCAAATTATAATTTGTTATAACAAATTATAATTTAATAACTCCATCAACTAAAAACGCCCTTACGGAAAACCGTAAGGGCAATTTTTATGCTATGAAACTACTTTAGCAACCGCAGCCGCATGAATTGCCGCAACCGCAAGATGTTTCTCTCACGCAACCGCATGAGTTACCGCAGCCACATGAGTTTGATGAATAACCGTAAGAGTTGTTATCTCCGCAGAAGAGAACGAGAATAAGAATGATAATCCACCAGTTGTTGCCACCGAA
>JAZSFV010000083.1:0-2849 GCA_045532395.1 Acutalibacteraceae bacterium | reverse complement strand
TGTTTTATCAGTCAGCGAGCTTGTAGAAAGTAAGGTTAGAACTTTTTCTGCGTTCACCTCTGTCAAGCACGCAAAAAACAGGCTCGTTATTTTCGTCGGTGTAAATTGTCATGCCTTCTGCTTCAAATCCTTTTCCGATGTTTCTTGCAAAAACTTCTTCTACAACGCCGGTTTCAACGTCCAGGCTGAAAATACGTTTTTTATCGTTTTCTTCATCGCATGACATATAAAGTTTTCCGTCAAACATTTCAGCACCCTGTATTCTGTCGATTTTTTCAGAAAGAGGGAGAGTTTTTACAAGGCTCATATCTTCAAGGTTGAAAATGTTAAGCACTGCTGCATTACTCCATTCAGCGGTATAGAGATATCCTTTTTCTACATCTATTGCACACCACGGAACACCTTCGATGTGAAGTTCATGGGGAAGTTCATAACATATACCTGAATATTTAAGAGTTTCTGCGTCGTAAAGAGCAATAAAAGAATTGAGATAATCAGGACCGTCTTCAATAGCGGCATAAATGTAGCCGTTGTAATAACTTAAACCACCGATATGGTTGCAACCTTTATCTTTAAGCTCTTTGGGAATAGGAGAAGCATTGATGAGGAAAATTTCTCCTGTTTCAATATCTGCTTTGCCCAGATTATTGTTTCCGCTGAAATAGAAAAATTCACCGTCATTTGTTACGCCCTGAGAAGATACCTGATAATCGTACAAAACATAGGTTTCTTTCCTGATTATTTCTGCGGAGTCAGGCAAGGGCATGTCTTTTTCGTCTGCACCAACAATGAGAAGCATAATTGAAGAAATAAGTATTATTATTTTTTTAAAAACAACATAAACTGTACCGAAAGTGGTCATAACAACGTCCCCCTATATTTTTTTATATTATAAATCTGTAAAGAGTAAAAGTCAATATATTCTGCTTGCTTGACAACATAAAAAAGAATGTGTAATATCTATTGGTGAGGAGGTGCTTTTATGCAAAAAATATTGTTTAAAATATTTATTGTAATTCTTACAGTGTTCAGGACGATTTTTGGTTTTGGCTACAGTGTGGGGTATGATAAATTACCGATAACTTTTGAAATTGAAAGTGTAAGCGACGTGTTTGTTCCTGAAAATGCCGACGCTAATGTGTGCGAATATCCTACAATTATAAAACTTTGCCATCAGCAAAATCCGGAAGATAACGGTAAACTTCTTGTGGCATTTGAGCAGTGGGGCAATACATATCCTATATACGAAAGCACAGATGATGCTCAGACATGGCAATTGGTAAGCAGGGTAAAAGATAATTTAAACGATGGTTATTGGAATGAATGGATGCCCTTTTTATATGAACTTCCTGCAGACATAGGCGAGTTTAAGAAAGGCACGATTATTCTTGCTGCAACTTCAATTTACGATAGGGGTAACGTTACCGACAGTACAATAACTTTTTATTCAAGTACAGATTTAGGAAGAACATTTACTGCTTTCTGTAATGCAGATAAAGCCGGCGGTACAGATTGGGGCGTATGGGAGCCTTACCTGATTTATGAAGAAGAAACGGGCAGACTTTTCTGCTTTTATTCTGACGATTCGGACCCTGAACATTCCCAGAAGCTTGTTTATAAATATACTACTGACCTTGTAAACTGGAGTGAAAAAATTGAGTGTGTCGCATGCGAAGATTCATCTTTAAGACCCGGTATGGTGTCTGTCGTGAAGATGGGTAACGGAGAATATTTTATGGTTTACGAAATGGTCGGAATTGATAATAACTCTGTTTATTGCAAAAAAACAACAGCTCTTGATGATTGGGGAGATGTTGCAGATTACGGCAAAGTTGTTTGTGCAACAGGCAAAACTTTCGGCTCATCTCCCTATGCTGCATGGACTCCCGAGGGGGGCGAAAACGGAACGCTTGTTGTGGTTGCTCACCATCCTGTAAAGACAGGAAGCAATACAGGTTGCGATATGTTTTTAAGCTTTGATTACGGTAAAACTTTCGTGCCTGTGGATAACCCTATACCGTATTCTTTGGATCCTACAGAAAGATGCGGCTACAGTCCGTCGCTTTTCTTTTCTTCAGACGGCAAAACGCTTTATTATGTGAACAATCCGCCGTGCTTCGAAAAGACATATAAAATTACCGTAGCAAAAATCAACATAGGAGATAAATAATACTGTCTGTGTCAAGCGGCGGCTATTTGTAATTAATTGTTGACAAAAGGGAACAAAGTAGTATAATTATAGTAATATCATTTGAAAGGATGAAAGATATGATTTGTAAAGTATGCGGAAACGAAATCGGCGATGCAAAGTTCTGTACTGTTTGCGGAACTCAGGCGACATCATTTGAAAGCGGTTTCGAAGGACCGGCACAGATGCCCGACCAGGCAGGTGCGGTAGCAGAAAAAAATAATTTCATTAAAAACATAATGCAGGACAAGAAAAAACTTCTTATCGGTGCAGTTGCAATTGTTGTTGTGCTTGCAATTGTTTTAGGCCTCGTTTTTGGTGTTAAGAGTAAGGAAGTTAAACTTTTTGATGCAGTCAGAAAAACAATTTTCAATTCAAAGAGCCTTACAGTTGAATGTAATGAGGGCTGGGAAGCAAAAATTGTTTTCGGTAAAGGTGTAGACAAGACAGCAGCTGACATCGACGCTTACGGTGACACAATCGAGATCAGAGACGGCGAAGTAATCATGAACGGTGAAAGCGGAGCTTTGAGTGAATTGTTCAAAGAAGTTGAAGAGGAATTAAAAGAATACGGTATTGATATTGACCTTGAAGCAGAACTCAATAAAATTCTTACAGGCAAAATCAACGAAAAAGAATTCGGAAAACTTTATGATAACAC
>JAZSFV010000200.1:0-2805 GCA_045532395.1 Acutalibacteraceae bacterium | reverse complement strand
TTGCCTGATAAAGCAATTGACCTTATTGACGAAGCCGCTTCAAAAGTAAGATTAAGGGCATATACAACACCGCCTGAAGTCAAGGAAATTGAAGAAAAAATCAAATCAATCCGTGGTGAAAAAGAACACGCAGTTACTAATCAGGACTTTGAAACTGCTGCAAAGCTCCGCGATGAAGAAAAGAAAATGACGGCTTTGCTGGAAGAAAAGAAAGAAGCACGTCATAAAGAATTGGAAAACTGGGGCGGAGAAGTGACTGCAGAAGAAATTGCAGGCATTGTGGCAGACTGGACGGGTATCCCGGTAACACAGCTTACAGAAGAAGAAAGCGAAAGGCTTCTTCGAATGGAAGATGTGCTTCACGAAAGAATTGTGGGGCAGGACGAAGCCGTAACTGCCGTAGCGAAAGCAATAAGACGAGGCAGAGCAGGGCTTAAAGACCCGAAACGACCAATCGGCTCATTTATCTTCCTTGGCCCTACAGGCGTAGGTAAAACCGAACTTTGCAAAACCCTTGCGGACACAATGTTCGGCAGTGAAAACGCCATGCTCAGGTTTGATATGTCCGAATATATGGAAAAGCATACTGTTTCAAGGCTTGTGGGTTCACCGCCCGGATATGTAGGCTACGATGAGGGCGGTCAGCTTACAGAAGCAATCCGCAGAAAGCCTTATTCAGTAGTTTTGTTTGACGAAATTGAAAAAGCACATCCTGATGTGTTCAATATTCTCCTGCAGATTCTTGAAGACGGAATATTGACAGATTCCCAGGGCAGAAAAGTTGATTTCAAAAACAGCGTTATCATTATGACCTCCAACGTAGGTGCAAAACTTATAACTGATAAAAAGTCATCTTTCGGCTTCTCTGCAGAATCTTCACAGAGCATGTCCCACGAAAAAATCAAAGAGTCTGTTATGGGTGAACTCAAGCAGTGCTTCAAACCCGAATTTTTAAACAGAATTGACGATATAATTGTATTCAGGCAGTTACTCCAGGCGGATATTGAAGAAATCGCAAAACGTATGTTGAATTCGTTGGAGAAAAGAGTCAAGGCTCTTGATATTGAAATTGAATTTTCCGAAGAAGCAGTAAAACAGGTTGCAAAGGCAGGCTTTGATGCAGTTTACGGCGCTCGTCCCTTGAGAAGGGCAATTCAGTCAAAGATTGAAGACACTCTTTCAGAGCTTATGTTAGACGGCACGGTAAAAGCGGGAAGTAAGTATATCTGCAATGTAAACGAAGGTAAATTTGAGTTTTGTGAACTTAATTAACAAAGAGTTTACATTTGAAATATTGACTTTATTTTCCATCAGTTGTATATTATATGTATGATTTAGCACTCTTATCTTTAGAGTGCTAAACATCAACATAAAGGACGGTGAGAAAATGGAGATGACAGAACGCAAAAAGCATATCCTTGCAGCCGTTATAGAAAGATATATCAAAACAGGTGAACCTGTAGGCTCAAAATTGTTGCTTGAAAGTCTTGATTTTTCAGTTTCTTCCGCAACAGTCAGAAATGAAATGGCTGAGCTTTCAGAAATGGGTTATCTTGAACAACCTCATACCTCATCAGGCAGAATCCCCACACAAAAGGGTTACAGATACTATGTTGATGAGCTGATGTGCGAAAGAGCCCTTGATGAAGACCTTAAAAGACGTATCGACATGATGCTGGGCACTCACTTCGGTGACCCTGAAAAGCTTTTAAAAGAAGCTGCAGCAATCCTTGCTGATATTACTGATTGTGCGGTGGTCACAACAACCCCCACAAACGCAGGCGCAACAATAAGAAAGGTTGAGCTTGTGCCCGTCAGCAAAAGAACTGCAATTGTTGTAATGCTTACGTCTTCAGGTATACTTAAAAATAAAGTCTGCAGGACTGATACTGATATCACAGAAGAAATCGTGCAGATTTTTTACAAAATGGCGGCAGAAAAATTTATCGGCAAACCTCTGGAGAGTATGGCCAATATTGTTCTGCAGAGTTTAGTGGTATCCCTTGGTGAATATGCTCTTTCAATGAGCCCCATTGTGATAGCACTTTCAGATCTGGCTCAGGACGCCATGAGGGCAGATATAGTCCTCGGTGGTCAGCAGAATCTTTTTAATCATAGTGAAATAAGTTCGGACGTTTTCGGTATAATGGAATTTCTTTCAAAAAGAGATACACTTTTGAATGTACTTTCCGGCACTAATAACGGACTGAATGTATATATCGGCAAGGAAAATCCGTTCACACCTTTGCAGTATTCAAGCATGATAGTATCACCGTATACTGTGTCTGATTCTTTAGGCGGTGCATTCGGAATTATAGGACCCACAAGAATGGATTATGCAAGTCTTGTGCCCAGTGTGAAATATTTTACAAAACTTGTCGGTGAAATTATAAGTGCGGAAAGGGATGAATAAAGTGGCTGAAGAAATTAAGGAAGAAATTAAAGAAGAAAAAACAGAAAAGAAAGAATCAAAAAAAGAAGCTAAAGCAAAAAAGAACGATAAGATAGAAGCTCTCGAAAAAGAACTTGAAGAAAAAAATAATCAGATGCTTCGTCTTGCTGCTGAATATGACAACTTCAGAAAACGCTCACAGCGTGAGAAAGACGCAATTTACGGCGAAACGAAAGCACAGCTTATCGGCGAACTTCTTGCAGTAGCAGATAATTTTGAAAGAGCACTGGCAAACCCCAATGGCAGTGCAGCAGACCTTCGCAAAGGTTTTGAAATGATTTCAAATCAGTTTGATGACAGTCTCGCTAAAAATTCAGTAGAAAAATGCGGCGAGAGAGGCGAAGAATTTGACC
>JAZSFV010000179.1:0-19131 GCA_045532395.1 Acutalibacteraceae bacterium | reverse complement strand
ACGACACGAGGATTTTCAGTCCTCTGCTCTACCAACTGAGCTACAGAGGCAATTATTTGGCGACCCGGAACGGGCTCGAACCGTCGACCTCTAGCGTGACAGGCTAGCGTTCTAACCAACTGAACTACCGGGCCAAATAATTTGGTGGGAACAATAGGGCTCGAACCTATGACCCTCTGCTTGTAAGGCAGATGCTCTCCCAGCTGAGCTATGCTCCCACTTTTATTGCACTCTGCGTTGCTCTGTTTTCAAGAGCGTTTGCATTTGCAACGTTGATAAGTATACACTATACTGAACCTTTTGTCAATACTTTTTTTAAAATTTTTTTGAAAAATTTTTATTTTTTTCAAAACCCTTGATTCTACTGGGGTTTCGGGCAAAAATTATTTTGATTTTTTTATAATTTTCTTGATTTCGTCGGAAGAAAATGCAAATTTTTTGTCGCAGAAGTTACATGAAATTTCTGTCTTTTCATCTTCTGCCATTTCGAGTAATGCCTGCTCGCCCGCTGAGATGAGAGCTTTTTCAACGCGCTCTTTTGTACATGTGCATTTATATTCAACATCCTGCTCGTCGAGAACATCAAGCTCAAATTCTTCAAGAACTTTTCTGCAGATTTCTTCAGGCGTCATACCCTTGACAAGCATTGTTGTCACAGGCTCAATTTTTTCGATACATCTTTCAACTTTCTCAATTGTATCTTCCATAGCAGTGGGAAGAAGCTGAATGATAAAACCGCCTGCAGTTATGATATCTTTTGTTTCAGGGTCTACAAGCACACCAAGAGCGCATACTGTAGGAGTCTGCTCGCTTGATGCAAAATAACTCGTAATATCTTCTGCAATTTCGCCCGTTACAATAGGAGTCTGACCGATATAAGGTTCTTTCATGCCAAGGTCTTTGATAACGGTCACAAAGCCGTCTGTGCCCACTGCACCGCCTACGTCAAGCTTACCCTTATTGTTAAGAGGTAACTCAACATTAGCGTCAGCAACATAACCTCTTACGTTGCCGCTTGAATCAGAAACGGCAATAACACTGCCTGCAGGGCCGCCGCCGTTGATTCTGAGAGTAATGCTTGAGTCTTTGCCCTTTAAAACTGCTCCCATCATGCTTGCAGCAGTCAGAAGTCTGCCGAGAGCAGCAGAAGTAACCTTGGAAGTTGAATGAATTTCGTGTGCTCTCTGCACAATATCTGTTGTGTGGGCTGCCATAATTGTAAGGTCACCCATCTGTGAAATACATCTTATAATTTTACCCATTTATTTTTTCCTCGCAATATAAACTATTCTCTCAGTATCTTCCTGAGGTACTTCTTCTGTCATTTCTTTATAGTATGCCAGAAGTTCAAAATCACTGTCAGAAAGCCATTTTTCAACCTGATTCAAGGAATATGCTCTCTCGTCGAATTCTTCCGTAAAACGCTCGTAAAAGTCATCTTCATCATGGCAGAAAATATCAAGAGAAATATGAGTTACCTTTTCTTTCTCGTCATATTCATTCTGCCATACGCAATAAACATCGTCAAGGTCATAAACAAAGGTATTATTCCCTAAAACTTCACGGTGTTTATACTCCGTATTCATATCAAAAATGAAGATTCCGTCCTTTTCCATAAAAAGGGAAACTTTACGGAAAGCCTTTAAAACATCTTCTTCGTCAGTTATATGATTAATACTGTCCAGCGTGCAGACCGCACCCTCAACAGTGCCGTAAAGGTCTAAATCTTCTGCTTTCTGGCACAAGTAAAGAATATCAAGGTTTTCGTCATATTTCTTTTCCTGTGCTTCCATAAGCATATCGCTTGATGCATCAGTACCTATCATATCAAAGCCCATTTTTGCAAGTTCAGTGGTAAGAGACCCTGTTCCGCAGGCAACGTCAAGGACAGATGTGATATTTTTGCCGTAACTTTCAAAAAGCCGCTTAATATAAGCGGCGTAAGATTTGTAATCTACATTTTCTGTAAGTCTGTCATAAACATGAGCAAAACTTCCGTAACTCATTGTTCCTGCTCCCTGATTCTGTCAAAGATAATCTCATAGCCATCGTTTCCGTATTTGAGAGAACGGTTAACACGGCTGATTGTGGCAGTGCTTGCCTTTGTTTTCTTGACAATATCGCTGTAAACTGCCTTATCGCTGAGCATTTTGGCAACAACAAGACGCTGTGAAATAGACTGAAGTTCAGTCACAGTACACAAATCGCAGAAAAAGTTAAAAACCTCTTCTTCAGTTTCAAGCGCAAGAATTGAGCGGATAAGAAAATCTATGTTTTCATCTTTAAAAGCATTCTTCAAAGCAAATGCCTCCTCAAAATTTTTAGGGAGTCCCTTTAGTATTTTAACACATTAAATCGTGCAAGTAAATAGGTTTTCGAAAGATTTATTTTCTTCTTCCCAAACTTTATGTATTTCGTCATAGTTAATATTGGACGGGAAAATAAAATTAATCGCTTTCGGCACAATTTCAAACGTGCGTTCTTTGACAAATTCACACTCGCCGTCAACGTTGACTGCAGAAAACTTACGGCTTCTTACAGTCATTTTCTTTCCTCTTTTTAATATTGTTCTGTCCCATGAAAGGTGTTTGCCTGCTTTATAATTGTTCATTTCATTAAGGAATTTTATAACGGGCATATCCTTTCTTACAATAATGAAATCAAGAAGCCCGTCATCGCATATTGCAAGAGGAATCCCCTTATATCCGCCGCCGTAGTAACGCGCATTTCCGCAAAGAGCAAACAAAACATCGTAGGTTTCAAACTCGCCGTCATCAACGGAAACTTCAAAGACGTTACTTGATTTTGTCAGAAAACAGTACACAAGAGAGGCTGTATACGCCATTTCGCCGGACATCAGCGGAAGTTTTTTAAAGGATGCCTGCTTTGCACAGACTTCCGCATCAAGCCCCATTGAACACTGGCTTATAGCATATTTTTCACCGCATTTTATAAGGTCAATTTTATGGCTTTCGCCATCAATCTGGTTAAGGACATCAAGGAAATCCTTTTTACTGCCGAAGTTTCTGATAAAGTCATTTCCTGAGCCGAGAGGCAGAGTGCCGACCTGCAGATTGTCATAGCCTACTGCACCGTTGATAACTTCAAACAATGTGCCGTCACCGCCGCAGCCGTAAACACGCGCACTTTCTCCGCTCTCACCTAATTTTTGTGTGTATTTTTTCGCATCGCCCACGCTCTGTGTCTGATAGATTTCAAAGTCAATTCCTTTTGCCCTGCAGATTTTCTCAATTTCAGGCACAAAATTACCCGCTTTTTTCTTACCTGCTACAGGATTGACAATAAAAACGTATTTCACTTTTCTTCTCCTCTGACAAAATCACTTGAAATACATATATAAATTACATTTAATCATGCCGTTGTAAAGTTTTCTGCGCTTGTCGGCTTTTCTGCCGAAATCGTATTCAAAATCTTCAGACGGACTTATTATATAGTAAGCCCAGCCGTGTCTTGATATGAATTTTTCACCCATAATTTTATAAATTCTGCTTGCTTCTTCTGTGTCAAGAAGTCTTTCACCGTAAGGGGGATTGACAATAACAGTGCCCTTTTCGCTTTTCGGTTCAAAGTCCCTGATATCACGTTTTTCAAAGATAATTTTATCCTTAACCCCTGCTCGCTCTGCGTTGATTTTTGCAATTTCCAGAGTAGCCCCGTCAATATCAGAGCCGTAAGCAATAAACGAAGAATCCATGTTGACAAGACTTCTCGCTCTTTCTCTTTCTTCTGTCCATACGGCAGGATTAATCTGGTCCCATCTTTCTGCAGAGAAGTGTCTGTTAACACCGGGAGCAATGTTGTGGGCCATCATTGCACCCTCAATCAGAATTGTGCCTGAGCCGCACATAGGGTCGTATAAAGTATGGTAATTTCTTACTCTTGCAAGGTAGTTGAAAGATGCCGCAAGAGTCTCTTTTATAGGTGCTCCGTTTGCTTCAAGGCGGTATCCGCGCTTATGAAGTCCTGCGCCTGAAGTATCAAGTAAAAGACTTACCTTGTCTTTCATGATAGAAAACTGTATCTGATGAATAGGTCCTGTTTCTTCAAACCATTCGATTTTATATTTTGATTTGAGCCTTTCAACCACTGCTTTTTTGATAATCGACTGGCAGTCGCTGACTGAAAAGAGAGTTGAATTTATAGAATAACCTTTTACGGGGAATCCATCGGTTTTGCCAATCCAGTTTTCCCAGGGAAGTTTTTTAGTGCCCTGAAAAAGGTCTTCAAAGCTCCTTGCTTCAAAAGAGCCCACAAGAATCTGGATTCTCTCGGCAAATCGAAGGCAGATGTTGGCACGGGCTAAAATCCGCTCGTCGCCTGAAAACAAAACTCTGCCGTTTTCGCAGATAACATCTTCTGCTTCTATCATTTTAAGTTCATCTGCAATAGGTTTTTCAAGCCCTAAAAGGCAAGGTACAACAAAATTAATTTTCATCACAATATCTCCGTCAAATGTCTTGTTACGTGGCAACCTACATTCACTGCAACGGGCAAGCCTGCAATATGAGTAGGTGCAGTTTCTATATTTACGGCAAGGGCAGTGGTTTTACCCGAAAATCCCTGAGGGCCGATGTTTGTTTCGTTCACTCTTTTTAAAATTTTTTCTTCCATTGCGGCATAGAAACTGTCCGGGTTTCTTTCGCTTACGTTTCTGCAAAGCGCTTTTTTTGCATTTAATGCCACAGTTTCAAAATCTCCGCCGATACCGACGCCTAAAACCATTGGCGGACAAGGATTTCCCCCTGCAAGACGTACTGTTTCAACAACAAAATCTATAATATCTTCTTCAGTTACGGAAGGTGTCATCATCTTCAGACGGCTCATGTTTTCACTGCCGAAACCTTTTGGTGCAACGGTGATTTTCACATTCTCTCCGTCGACGATTCTGGTGTGGATTACTGCAGGAGTGTTATCCCCCGTATTCACTCTTTCCCTGAGCGGGTCTTTCACAATTGATTTGCGCAAAAGCCCTTCAGTATAACCTTTGCTTACACCGTCATTTACTGCCTTTTCAAAGCTTCCGCCCGTAAAATGCACATCCTGACCGATTTCAACAAAAACAACAGCCATTCCCGTGTCCTGACAGATAGGCACGCCCAATTCCTTTGCACAGTCAAGATTTTCTCTTATATCGCACATAATGCTTTTAGGCAATTCGTCTGTTTCTTCGTCTACAGCGTGAGAAATTCTCTCTGCTAAATCACATGGCAGAAATCTGTTTGCTTTCACGCACATATCTTTAATTTTTTCTGTTATAAGGCTAACATCAATCTCTCTCATAATACAAATCCTTCCGATTTTTACGCCTACTACCCTATTTAATAAATTATACTACTCTTTTTTAAAAATGTAAATAAAAAATTAAACGGAACGGCAGGAATTTCGCCGTTCCGTTTCTGAATTACATTTTTTCGAGAGATGTTTTTAAGAATGCTCTCAGTTTTTCGCTCTTCGGGTTTTCGAAAAGTTCTTTCGGGTTGCCCATTTCTTCGATTACACCGTCTGCCATGTAGATAATCACGTCTGCAACATTCTTTGCAAATTCCATTTCGTGAGTAACCACAATCATTGTTTTGTTTGTATTTTTAAGTTCTTTTATAACCTTCAGAACTTCCCCTGTAAGTTCAGGGTCAAGAGCAGATGTGGGCTCGTCGAAGCAAAGCACTTCGGGTTCAAGTGCAAGAGCACGTGCAATTGCAACACGCTGCTGCTGACCGCCTGAAAGTTCGCAAGGATATGACCTTGCTTTTTCAGAAAGTCCTACCTGACAAAGAAGCTCGTCTGCTTTCTTTGAAATATCTTCAACTGCTTCTTTTTTGGAACTGAATTTTGAAGTTGAATTTTTAATCTTTTCAAACTCAAGAAGTTCAGCCGCAAGAGTAAGGTTTCTTTTTACATTGTACTGAGGGAAAAGGTTGAAAGACTGGAAAACAAGACCGAAATGAAGCCTGTTTGCTCTTATTTCCGCATCGCTTAATTTCTTATGGTTTTCTGCATTGAAAATAACCTTTCCGTCAAGCGAAATTGTTCCCTCATCGGGAGTTTCAAGGAAATTAAGGCAACGCAAAAGAGTTGTTTTACCTGAGCCTGATGAGCCGATAATTGCAACAACCTGTCCTCTTTCCATAGAAAAATCTATGCCCTTGAGAACTTCAGTTTTGCCGAAATTCTTTCTTATATTTTTAACTTCAAGTAAACTCATATCTCTCACCTCACACCTTAAAGTAACTCAGTTTCTTCTCAACCTTGTTGAAAAGAATTGTAAGTATTCCGCTGAAAGCAAGGTAATAAACACCGGTGAAGAAAAGAGGCCATATCTGTCCGGCAATACCTTCTGAGCCTTTCATGAATGAATAACCTGCCCAGATAACTTCCTGGAAAGCGATAATTCTTGCAAGTGAAGTATCTTTAACGAGAGTGATTATTTCGTTTGACATAGGTGGCACGATTCTCTTGACCATCTGAAGCAATGTAACCTTAAAGAAAATCTGCTTCTTGGACATACCGAGCACCTGACCTGCCTCCTGCTGACCTACGGGCACACCCTGTATACCGCCACGGTAGATTTCAGAGAAATAGCAGGCATAGTTAATAACAAAAGCCACTGCTGATGCCGCAAAACGACCGCTTTCATCTCCGCCCCAGATAGGATTGCCGAAAGCAAGACCGGGAAGGTAGAAGATGATAAGAAGCTGAAGCATAAGAGGAGTACCTCTTATAACCCATACAAAAGTTTTTGTAACGGCACTGAGCGGTTTGAAACGAGACATTGAGCCGAAAGAAATTATAAGTCCTAAAGGTAATGCACCAAGTAAAGTCACACCGAAAAGTTTAAGCGTTGCAAAAAAACCTTCGTTAAGTGCATTAAAAACTATAGGAAACTGCTGTGCAAATGTCATACAATTACATCCTTTTTATACATCAAAAACAGAGGGTACCTGCAGGTACTCTCTGTTTTATTTTATTTCTTATATATACTTGCCGTAAACTGAATTATTTAACGAGGTCGTAAATGCCGTATTTTTTAGCAAGTTTTTCAACTGTACCGTCGTTAACTTTTTCTTCAAGGAATTTGTTTAATTCTGCTGTAAGGTTTGAGCCTTTACGGAAGCCTACGCCATAATCTTCATTGTTGAGTTTTATTGTATAAGTAAGGTCTTCGTAAGCTGTGCCTTCGCCAATCATAGCAAGAGCCATAAGCAAGTCAACAACAGCGCCGTCACATGTACCTGCTTTTGCTTCTGCAAGAGCTGTAGCCATATCAACAACTTCTGTGTATTTCAAGCCGTTAGCTTCTGCCATTTCTGCACCTGCTGAACCTTTTTCAACTGCGAAAGTGAGTTCTTTGCATGATTCAACATCTTTATATTTTTCTGCTACGTTTTTGTTAACAACGATAACCTGTGAGTTTGCACAGTAGGGTTCTGAGCAATCCATAGCTGCTTTAACTTCATCAGTAAGTGTCATACCGTTCCAGATACAGTCAACTGAACCGTTGTTGAGTTCAAGGATTTTGTTATCCCATTCGATTTCTTTGAATTCAACTTCAACACCGAGATATTTTGCAAATTCTTTTGCCATGTCAGCATCGAAGCCAACCCATTCGCCGTTTTCTTTATAGTCCATGGGTTTGTAGTCTGTGATACCTACGATAAGTTTTCCGTTCTTTTTAACGTTTTCTACGTCTTTTGCAGGGTTAATTTTTCCGCAACCTGCGAAAGAAAGGCACATAATTAAAACTGCCATTACCAATGCTATAATTCTTTTCATTGTTCAACGTCTCCTTTAGAGTTGTTTTTAGTGTGTTACCACTTTATCATATTAACACATTACTACGATAATTGTCAATACTTTGAAAAGTTTCATTAACCATTTTTGTTATCTATATGTACATCAACCTGCTGATAAGGAATCTCGATTCCGTTTTCGTCAAATGCTTTTTTCACACTTTCCACAAGAGCAAAATAAACCTGCCAGTAATCTTCGTTTTTACACCATACACGAAGCACGAAAGTAAGCGAATTGACTCCGTGTTCATTAAGCCATGCTTCAGGCTCAGGGGTTTTGAGAGAAAGCGGATGATTCACCGCTTGTCTGAGAAGCAGATTTTTAACTTCCTCTACGTTACATTTATATGAGGTGTTGAAAGTAAGGTCAACACGTCTTTGCTCTTTTGTAGAAACATCTGTAAGTGACTGGTTTGAGATTATAGAGTTAGGCACCATCACAACCTTGTTGTCAGGTGTTACGATTTTTGTATAGAAAAGATTAATTGCTTCAACAGTACCTGAAGCATCAACGGTGATTATAAAATCCCCCACCTTGAAAGGCTTGAAAACAAGAATTATAAATCCGCCTGCAATATTGCTCAGGCTTCCCTGAAGAGCAAGACCGATTGCAAGACCTGCAGAGCCGATAACTGCCACCATCGATGCCATAGGCACACCCACAATAATCGCCGCAGAAATTACAAGCAAAATTTTAAGACCTATCACAGCAAGACTTTTAAGAAAAGTTCTTGCAGTAGGTTCAAGCTTCCCGTAAAGTTTTGTCTTCTGCATTTTTTTACTGAAAATATTCACTACCTTGAAGCCTATCACAAGAAGAAGTATTGCACCGATAAGCTTAAGTCCGCTTGTCATACAAAAATCAACAAGCCTTACTTTCAGTTCATTTAAAATTGAATTAATCGTCACATTTTCCATTTCTGTTGCCTCCTTAAAAAATCATAAGCAAAGTTTATCATAACAACACGATTTTTTCAACTCAAGTTTGTCATTTTTTCCATTTACAATCTTTTTTATCGGGTGTATAATTAAGCACATCAGATTTTCTACACACGGAAGTGACATCATGAATAAAAAACTTCTTAAGCTTGTACTGACTGCATTGTTTATGGCACTTTGCTGTGCCGGCACATTTATAAACGTACCTTCCCCTGCATCACAGGGATATCTTAATATGGGCGACTGTTTCGTCCTGCTTTCGGGCTGGCTTCTCGGTCCTGTCTACGGATTTATTGCTGCAGGTGTCGGCAGTGCAATTTCAGACGTTGTTTTAGGCTACGCCATGTACGCTCCTGCAACGTTCATAATAAAAGGTCTTATGGCACTTGTAGTTTTCTCTATAGCACGTGTTTTCACAAAGAAAAGCAAAGATGCAAAAATTTTTCCAAGAATTTTAAGTGCAGTTGTTGCAGAAATCATCATGGTTGGCGGTTACTACCTTTACGACTCACTCGTCTATGGTAATTTTATCACCCCGTTAGCCGGTATTGCAGGAAACTCAGTTCAGGCTCTGTTCGGAATTGTATGTTCTGTCATTATCATGCAAATTCTCAAAAAATCGAAGCTTAACAAAAAAATCCCCACAAAATAATAGTATATTACATCATAATATAAGAGGCATACGGGATGTATGCCTCTTTTTGTTATTTTATTCAGTTTCTTCTTCGCGTCTTCTCTTATTGAGTTCGTTAAGAATTCTTTCGTGCTCGTCATCATCGAGAGCGTATTTCCATGTTGGAATAACTGAAAGAAGAGCACCGATTGCAGGAGGAACGGAAATGCAGAAGAAGAGCATAGCCATATAGCCGAAATATTCGTTGCTGAAGTTTGCTGCACTTCTGTCAAGGAAATCTCTGATTACGTTTCCCTGCTGAATAAACTCGTTAAGTTTCTTGATGTTGTCGCCTGTGTAGTGAACAATCTCGCAAGTAATACCGTAAATAATTGAAGCAAGACCACTGCCGATTTTAACAAGGAAAGTCTGTCCTGAGAAGAAAACGCCGTCAGGTCTGATTCCGTAATGATATTCTTCGTAGTCAACTGCGTCTGAAATCATAAGTGTCTGTAAAACTGAGTTAAGACCCATAGCAATACCGCACACTGCAAAAACAAGCATTGTGATTATAAGGAACAAAGGCTCTGCAAGGCGATGGGGGAACGCAAGGAACAAGAAGAAAATTGCAAGCTGGGGAAGAACAGAAATAATTTTTGAGCCGTTGTAAAGCTTCTTCTTTGTTGTTTTTTCAAGAAGCTTCGGCACAAGACCCATAATAACAAACTGTCCGATAAACAAGCCGCCACCAAGAAGTGCCAGGTAAAGCATCGACATAAGACCTGACTGTGATGAATAGTAGTTGTTAACAAGGGGAATTGCAACAATCATCATAAGCTGTGACGGTGCATTAAGCAAACCTGAAAGAAGAATCTGTCTGAAAGGTTTGTTTCTCCACATAATTCTGAAGTTTTCTTTTACAGAATATTTTTCTTCAGAAGGTCTGATTTTTTCTCTTGTGCCGATACCTGCAAACTGGAAAAGCACAGCACCCACAACAGTTGCAATAAGACCTGTGAGGAAATAGCCTTTTCTTGCGTTACCTTTTAATGCTTCTGTCATCATTTCTGCGCAAGGTGACAACGCAAGCATAGCAACACCGCCGCCAACACCTGCAAACATACGTGCAAGAGAAATAAGCTTCTGTTTGTCTTTTTCGTCTTCTGTCATAAGAGCAGTGATGCCCCAGAGAGGAATGTCACCTGCAGTGTAGCTCATGCCCCAGAGAATGTAGGAAAAACCTGCCCATACAACACATACAAGGTTTGTACCTTTGAGAATATCACCTACAGTGCCTGAATATTCGAAGTTTACAAAGCAAAGGATTGAAATTATCATAACAATTCCGGGAACAAAGATAAGATACGGACGGCATTTGCCCCATTTGGTTCTCGTTTTGTCAACAATTGTGCCCATAATCGGGTCGTTGAATGCGTCCCAAACGCGGGCAATTGCAATAATTGCACTTACAATAATTGCAGGGATGTACAAAACGTTCTGCAGGAAATATGATACGAGAAGAACATTGGTTACGTTGTAAAGAATATTCTGCCCCATAAGACCTGTAAGGTACATATTTCTTTCTTTTTTCGTGTAGGTTTTTAAGGTTGTATTACTCATTGCCACACCCCTTTTATTTGATAAATTCATTGTAACACCTTTTATAGAATTTTTCAATGATAAAAAGGAAATAAAAATAAGGCAGAAGTAAACCCCTGCCTTACAGATTATCTGTTTGTTTTTAAATTATTCAGCCACACTGCCAGTGGTTTTTACATTTCAGTTCTTATAACGTTGCCTTCTTCATCATATTCACAGTGCCACTCATTTATCGTATTGCCCTGGTCATCATTATTGTATTCATACCACCAGGATACACTGCCGTCACCGTTGTGAAATACCATTTTTGCCACATAACCATTTTCATCGTATATGTTTTCTCTCCAGCTATCCACACTGCCGTCAGCATTGTATGTAGTTGCTTTCAGGATTTTACCCTGTTCATCGTATTCTTTGACTTCCCAGGAAATTATACCTTTTTCAGCATCGTAATATGCATTTTTTGTTATATTACCATTTGCATCGTATTCGTATTCAGTCCAGTCAATTACACTATCGTCAGCTGAATAACTTGTTTGTCTTATCATGTTTCCCTGAGCATCGTATTTGTATTCTCTCCAAAAATGCACACTACCGTCAGAGTTTCGTTCTATATCTTTTATCTCTTTACCATTTTCATCGTATTCGTGCTCAAACCAGAAATCAACACTTCCGTCTGCACTATAATCTACCTGTTTTGTTATCATTCCGTTGTCATCATATGTCAATTCGCGCCAAC
Organism: Acutalibacteraceae bacterium; assembly: GCA_045532395.1. Classification (GTDB taxonomy): domain Bacteria; phylum Bacillota; class Clostridia; order Oscillospirales; family Acutalibacteraceae; genus SIG575. Next base: position 7,433 of record JAZSFV010000179.1, on the reverse strand, counting down.
CGGCTTCGTTACCTTCATCATCATAAATCACTTCTTTTGTTGTGGTATTTCTTAATTCGGCTTCGGATTTGGTTGTGGTGGGCTGTGAAGTTTCGTTTCTGTTTAAAAATTTCGGAACAAAAATAATTCCGCATACAATTAATGCTGCTGCAAGGATTGATACGATTGCTATAACAATACCTTTGTTTGATTTTTTCTGTACTGCACCTGTTTCGTAAACTATTTTTTTACTCATTTTTAATTTCCCCTCTTCTTTTGTTTGGCAGATTTGTTTTCTGTGATATTAATATATCATTTACGAAGAAAATACGCAATAAAATGCGCATAATCGGGCTTCCAAATGTAATAATCTGTAAAATACCATCAGTTCGCCTTTCACAAAAGGATTTTATTGACTAATTCACACTTAAATGGTATATTATTTTCATACAGATTTGGAGGTCGTAAAATATGAAATTCGGTATTTATTACGCTTATTGGGAAAAAGAATGGGGTGGCGACTGCGTGCCTTACATTAAAAAATGTTCAAAACTTGGTTTTGATGTTCTGGAAGTACCTTGCGGCGATTTTCATTTAAAAGAAGAAGCTTATTTCAAAGAGCTTAAAAATATTGCAGAGGCTCACGGCATGCTCCTTTCAGGTGGTTACGGTCCCAGACCTGAGCATAATCTGGCATCTGCTGACAGTGAACTTGTTGAAAATGCGTTTAAATTCTATGGCGATGTTTTCAAGAAAATGGAACTTGCAGGAATTGACCGTATCGGCGGCGCGCTTTATTCTTACTGGCCCGTTGATTTCGCATCAGGCTTTGATAAAAAAGCTGACACTGAAAGAAGTATTAAAAACATGCGTATCCTTGCTGACATGGCGGCTGACCACGGCATTACGCTCTGCATGGAATCTTTGAACCGTTTTGAAGGATACATGATTAACGAAGCTTACGAAGACGTTGACTACGTTAAGGCTGTTGATAAGCCCAACGTAAAATCCATGCTTGATACTTTCCATATGAACATTGAAGAAGATTCAATAATTGAAGCAATCAGGCTCACAAAAGGCACTCTCGGCAACTTCCACGTAGGCGAAGCAAACAGAAGATGTCCGGGCCCCAACGGTAGAATGGACTGGAAAGCTATCGGCGACACTCTCAAGGAAATCGGCTACGATGGTTATGTTATCATGGAGCCTTTCGTACGCATGGGCGGTAAAGTAGGTCAGGACGTTTCTATCTGGCGTGACCTTTCAAAAGGTGCAACAGACGCAGAATTGGACCTTGATGCTCAGAATTCAGTTAAATATCTTAAAGAAATTTTCAGATAAGAAGCAGGGTTTGTCCTATGGTTAAAGAATTACTCAACAATTTGAATGTCCCGTCACCGCTTATGATTACGGGAAAAGAAGTGAAAACTTCTGAAGAATGGGAAAAGGTAAGACCTCTCGTTTTAGAAACCATGTTCAGAAACGAATACGGTTTTATGCCGCCTGAACCTGAAAGCGTTTCTTTCAACATAACAGAAACTGACGAAAGACGATGCTGTGCAGGCAAAGCAACCATGATAAAACTCGAAATCACATCAGTTTTAAACGGTGAAGAATTTACATTCCCGGTCACATATATTTATCCCAAAAAAGGTGAAAAGCACAAGACAGTTGTTCATATAAATTTCAGAAGCAATATTCCTGACGAATATATGCCCACAGAAGAAATTATCGACAACGGCTTTTCAGTCGTTTCATATTGCTACAAGGACGTTACAAGCGACGACGGAGATTTCACAAATGGTCTTGCAGGCGTGATTTACAAGGGAAAAGACAGAGATTTGCACTCATGCGGTAAAATTGCCATGTGGGCGTGGTCTGCAATGAGAGTTATGGACTTTCTCCAGACACGTGAAGAAGTTGACAAAAACTCTATCACCATTGCGGGTCACTCAAGGCTTGGAAAAACTGCCTTACTTACCGGAGCAGTTGACAGACGTTACACATGCGTCCATTCAAACTGTGCCGGCTGCAGCGGAGACAGTTTAAACAGAGGCAAAGCTGACGGCAACGAATATATCGGCCATATCACAAAAAACTTTCCGTTCTGGTTCTGTGAGAAGTATAAAGAATACGCAGATAAAGACAGCGAAACACCTTTCGACCAGAATTTCATGATTTCTCTTATCGCACCAAGAAAGGTGCACATCGCATCGGCAGAAAAAGATATCTGGGCAGGACCTGATCTTCAGTTTCTTTCATGCGTAAAGGCAAGCGAGGTTTTTGATTTGTACGGCATAAAAGGTTTTGTTTATGAAGACGAAAATTTCCTTAAAACTGACAGATACTTAAACGACGGCAACATCGGTCTCTGCCACAGAGAAGGCGTTCACTACTTTTCACGTGATGACTGGCACGGACTTATGGATTTCCTTAATAAATAAAGATAACCCGACACGTTTTTTGTGTGTCGGGTTTTTTGCTGTATTTTTATTCTGTTATAAGTCTTATAAACAAGTCATACGCTACAAAATATTCTCTTAAAACTGTTTTTGCAAAGCCGTTTTCTGTAACACAACTTACTTTTCCGATATCTTCAAAACCAAAATGCTCGGCAATAAGGGTTGCGCGGTGGATATGATAATCAGAAGAAAGAAACGCTACTTTAACATCTTTGATTTCCTTGCCTGCGTGACTTTCAATCACCTTTTTTGCAAATTCAAAATTTTCAAAAGTGGTGGTTGACTTGTCTTCAAGAATGATTCTTTTAGGGCTTATTCCGCCATCGACGAGCAGTTTTTTCATCAGTTCTGCTTCAGTTATTACCTGCACATCTGTTGTAATCCCGCCGCAGACCACAACTTTACATTCAGTATTTTCTTTAAGATATTCTGTTGCTCTCCCCACCCTTTCAAACATCAGGGGGCTTGGCGTATCTTCGTCCACAACCTGATTTCCGAGAATCATAAGATAATCGCAACTGTCGTTATGGACCTTTTTGGCATCAGACACCACAAACGGCACATATATGCTTGCAGTCACAACAAAATAGCCTACAACAACGCCTAAAAAAACAAGCAACCTTTTAACCCATTTATTCATATTTTCACCTCATAAAAAAATCGGACTTATGATTAACCATAAGCCCGATTAAATTTTTATTTAAAGAAATTAACAAGTCCCATTACAAAAAGAATTACGATAAATACGGGCAGAACATAAGTAAGGTAACCTCTCATCCAATCCTGCACCTTTGCACCCTTACCGATATTTGCTTCTTTCTTGAATTTCTTCCAGCCCCAGCCGTACTTCGTTGTGCAGAAAAGAAGGAACACAAGAGAGCCGACAGGAAGAAGAATATTTGAAACAATGAAATCTTCAAGGTCCATAATTGTTGAACCTTCGCCGAAAGGTGTAAATCCTGCAAGGACGTTAAATCCGAGCACACAGGGAAGCGAAAGCACAAGAAGTAAAACACAGTTGATGAAGCATGATTTTTTTCTGCTCCAGCCAAACATATCGCAAGTGCATGCAAGAATACCTTCAAACACTGCAAACACAGTTGAAAGTGCTGCAAAAGAAAGGAATATGAAGAACAGACTTCCCCAGAGTCTTCCCAAAGGAATGTTGTTGAAAATGTTGGGTAATGTAACAAAAATAAGGGGCGGTCCTGCAGTAACTTCAACGTTATATGCTGAGCATGCAGGGAAAATAATAAGACCTGAAACAAGGGCAACAAAAGTATCAAGCAAAGCGATGTTGATTGATTCGCCCATAAGGCTTCTTTCTTTTTTAAGGTAACTGCCGAAAATCGCCATCGCACCCATACCAAGGCTCAATGTGAAGAAAGCCTGATTCATGGCAGCCACGATTACATTCACAACGCCTGCTTCTTTAAGCTTCTGAATACTTGGTTTAAGGTAGAAGCTGAGTCCTTCTTCTCCCCCGTCCATAAACATACTGTTTACTGCAAGCACAATCATAATTGCAAGAAGCGCAAGCATCATGTATTTTGTTATTCTTTCAAGACCTTTCTGCACGCCGAAAGAGCAAACAACAAAGCCGAGAATAACAACTATAACCATAAACAACGTCATAGGCCACGGGTCTGCAAGCATGGAGTCAAAATAATTGCTTACACCTTCAGTATCAAGACCTACGAAATCACCTTTTGCAGTCGAATAGAAATAGCGTAACATCCAACCTGCAACGGTTGTGTAAAACATCATAAGAAGATAGTTGCCGATAACTGCTGCGTAACTGTGTACATGCCATTTGCTTCCCTGAGGCTCAAGGACATGATACATTTTAGCAGGGCTTTTACGGCTTGCTCTACCCATCGCAAATTCCATAGTCATAATCGGAACACCCATTACAACAAGGAAGAAAAGATAAATCAGCACAAAAATACCGCCGCCGTACTGACCCACCATATACGGAAACTTCCAGACGTTTCCGATACCGATTGCACAACCCGCGCTGAGCAGTATAAATCCCAGGCGGCTGCCCAAACTTTCTCTTGAAGCCATATATTTTCCTCTTTTCAAAAAAACTACAGTTATTATAGCATAACAAAGCCTGATTTTCAATAGCGAAAAAATAGCATGATAGATTATATTCGGGTACAAAAAAAGGCAGGAGCAATCTCCTGCCTTTAAGTGTTAAATCAAATCAATTAACCGCCGATACCAAGAAGTCCGCCGATTGCTGTTACAAAGAACATGAAAACGTCTACAAAGCCCTGGAAAATATCATAGAAGAATTTATAGATTTCATCGAACTTTGTAATCTCTTCTTTTTCTTCTGCTTCAACTTCTTCGACATAAATTGCGTCTGCAGTGATGCGAACAACTGCAGGAACTTTATTTGCGTTTAACTTGCTTACTGAAACTGTATGTGCACCTGCTTCAAGGTTATCCTTAGAAAGATAGATTTTACCGTCTTTATCTGTTGTGAAGTTTTTATCATCCCATACAACTTTAAGACCTGCAACCGGTGCTGTGTTGCCGTTTTTATCAGTGCCGTTGAAAACGAGAATACCTGCAGATTCAAGTTCTGTTTTGTCAAATGAAACTATCACTGCATCTTCAGCAGCGTTGAAGATAACGACTTTATCGTCACCGTCTACTACGAAATCTGAGAAAGCTGAAGTAACAATCACATCATTAACTGCAACCTGCCATTTTGAATTTTCTGTTGCCAATTCGTCTTTTACTGAAACGATTGCATCAGAACCTTCTGCAAAAACAACATAGTCTAAACTTTCAAGGAAAGCTCTCAAAGATTTTTCAGATGTCAACAATCTTGTATCCTGCTCAAGTGTTTCACTGAGACCTTCAACTATAACAGGAACCAATCCTGTAGCTTTTGTATCCTTTGCGCTTGCAACAACCGCAAAACTGCAAAGCATAACTACTGAAAGAACTATGCTTAAAACTCGTACTAATTTGTTATTCATACGAACATCTCCTTATATATTTTTTGATGAAAATATTATACATCTATCAGACATAGAAGTCAATAAAGAAAAATTAAGGAATTATTAAATTTCCGTCGCTTTCAAGCAGGTAATCGTTTTCCCTGACTGCCTTTACAACATCGTGGGAGTTACACAAAGGTTCTTTTGTTCTGAAGCCTGACAGACCTTCGTGACCGTATTCGTGGAAATCTGTGCCTGCTAAAAACGGCTTATTTGCTTTCTTTGCATATCTTGCAGCAAGGGCAGGACGTGAATTGTGGTTGGGGTGAAGGTTCATGCTTTCGTAAGCGTCAACTAATTCAGGGGGCATAACAATCTGATTATTTCTCATGGGATGAGCCTGGACAAAAAGGTATTTTTCGCCGTTATAAACTTTGCGGAAATCTTCAACTGTGCCGTCCATCAACGGGAAAATATCGTAAAGTTCTTCAGGTTCAATACCGAAAAGAAGATAGTCGTTTCCGTGAGATTTTGAAAAACGCAATTCTGCCGCAAGAATTACGTTAAGGCCATATTTTTCGCCCGCTTTTAAAGCGTCATAATAATCTTTAAGGTAAAAATCAACACATGCTTTTGTGTCAGTAGTTCCTACTCTTTTATAGAAATAATCAAAAGTAAAGTGGTTTGAAATTGTAAGAGAAGTATATCCTCTCTCTTTATAAAGTTTTACTGCATCTTCACACACAACGTCGCTGCAAGTGCTTACAGGCTTTGTATGTGCATGAAGTTCTGTTCTGTAAGGATAAGCTTCTTCAAGTTGCTTTTTAAGTTCGTCCTGGATTCTCATAGTACGTCTTCTTTCTTTGTTTGATATAAGAAAATTTTATTACAAAGAATTTATTTTGTCAATAATTTCGTAAAATCAGCACCGTAAAAATTTCACTCATTTTTTGCTATTTACAAGTATTTTTTTTAGTGATATAATGAAAACATTGGAGGGATTTGCATGAAAAAAATTATCTCTGTTTTGCTTACTATTACAATGTTATTCACGCTTTGCGTTTTTAATGTATCCGCTGACGACGGAATTTACGTTGACGTAGAGGAAGTGACAGAATATCCCATTATCATCGTGCCCGGCTACAGTGGCTCTGCACTGCGCTATGTTGACGAAAACGGAGATGTTGAGCATATCTGGGGAATCACCCCTGAAATGATTGGCAATATTCTTAAAAACACAATCATGAACATCGGCAAGGAAGACCCGTCTGAAGAAGAATTGCGCCTTGCCATGGACACCGACCTTAAGGGCTGGCTTACAAAAATGAAAATGAAGGATGACGGCACAAGCCTTTATCCTTTGAGAAACTACTATGAAACACCTGAAGAGGGTTGCTCTGCAAACGTTATGAAACTTCATCCTGACGGGCAGTACCGCCACGAAGTTGAAATTCAGGACAAACTTGCCGAATATGTCGGATATGAAAATATTTTCAATTTCTACAACGATTTCCGTTACGGTGCAGAATACTGTGCAACGAAGCTTGACGAATATATCCAGCAGGTCAAGGCTTACACAGGCAAAGATAAAGTAAATATTTATTCTTTAAGCCACGGCGGTCAGGTTACTGCAACTTACCTTAACCTTTACGGCTACAAGCAAGACGTAGACAATGCTGTTATGGCAATTCCTGCAGTAGGCGGTGCGGGTATCGCTTACGATTTGCTGATGGGACAGTTGTCTTTCAGGGAAGAAGATTTGCTTACTTTCATTCAGCACGGTTTCATGTGGGAAGACGACTACGATTGGCTCCTTAAATCAGAATCTCTCGGCTTTGCAGATGACCTTCTCAACGATACACTTGTTCCTCAGGCACACAGATTCCTTCTCTATTGGGGAAGCTTGTGGGATTTCATGGAAACAGATGTGTATGAAGAAGCAAAGAAACAGCTTCTTGACCCTGAAATAGCGGCAGGTACAATTGCAATCAGCGACCGTTTCCACTATGAAATTCTCCCCAAAATGGCAGAAAAT
>JAZSFV010000061.1:0-4104 GCA_045532395.1 Acutalibacteraceae bacterium | reverse complement strand
TCCGACTTGTACATCGGAACCACCTTTTTCTGTTTTTTGTTAACTGAGTAAATATTTAACAGATTGTTGGACTCACCTGTTTCATTATTTTATAGTTTTCTGGTGTACTTAAATTATACGTACATCGGAACCACCTATTTCAATTCAATTAATTACTTTAAAATTTGTTATTCAGTTTTCTTTTGCGGTGTTCCGCAAAGATTATTTCGCATTTGCGAAGAAGGTTCTATTTCATCGGACCCACCTATTTCTTATTTTGTTTAGCAAATTAACTTTGCCGTTTGTTCCTTATTTTTTATTCTCCGCTTTTGTTCTTTTCTGATTATCAGACCGGGTGTGCGTCATTTTTCAGTTAATGTCGTTTACCACTTCCGGATTATGTCGGTTTTAAAAACTCGGAACATGTAAATCAAATTTTTTAATTATTATCGTATCTTATTAAGTTTTTGCCATGCTGTTTTTTCTTCAGAGGCAAGCACCAGAAAAGGCGCTTGCCTTATTTGATTTCGGTTCTGTACTGTTCATGGGAAACGCCTCCTTTGCGTTAGTTTAGTATGTTAAACAACCTCGAATCTTTTCTGATTCGTTTGTCTGTTGTTCTCTTTTCACCCTTATTATAGCAGGCGTTTTGTTACTTGTCAATAGTTTTTTTAAAAAAAGTTGAAAACTTTTATAAATTTTTATCAAAAAGTTTGAAAACGGCTTAAAATCAGGCTTTTGGCAAATATTAAATATGGAGTTTCGATTATAAGTATTGACTAAAACGGCTTTTCGATGTAAAATACTAATAGAAATACAAGCGAGGTAAACTTACTATGACTAATGATTTTGAAGAAAAAGATTTTTCTACTCCTGACGTTGTAAGCGTCATTGACGAAGACGGAAACGAACACTTTTTTGACGAGCTTGACAGAATCGAAACTGACGAAGGCAAATTCGTAGCTCTTACTCCCGTTTATGAAACTGCAGAAGATGTTCTCGAAGATGACGGAGAACTTATTATTCTTCAGGTTCAGGAAGAAAACGGCGAAACATACCTCTGCCCCATCGAGGACCAGAAACTTTTCAACGAAATCGGAAATATTTTTGAAGAAAGACTTTCTGAATTCTACGATTTCGAAGACTGATTTATAAAAATTTTTCCCTGCCTTGTGCGATAATTTCGGCTATATTAACCCAACACGTATTAAAAGGGAACCTATCTCCGCTTAACGGGAAAGCAGACCTCCCACTTTATGTGGACGTTGGGAGCTCAAAGTGAGCGGGCGGTGCCCACCTGCAAAAGAGCAGGTTACTATCAGCCGATTCCGGCTTGGCGGGGAATCTTAAAGTAACTCAAAGTAACACAGATAAAGGTGGTTTATTTTGAAAAAAATTGTTGATGACAGCATAATTGATATTGTCCCGTTCACTTACGGGTTTGTATATGCAAAAAAAGAAACTGACGAAAACGGCAATATTCGTGCCGCTTTTTATTGTTTTAACGCACAGACACAGAAAGTTGAAGCAGTAAGACGTTCAGGCTATCTCCACACCAAATTCGGCGAGCATTTTGAAAAAATTGCTTCACATGTGGGCAACTTTATTTTCTGCGATTGCGTACAGCTTCCCGCAACACAAGAAACCGTTGCGCTTTTCCCTGAATCAAAGATGTATTTTATTGATTCGGAAGGCTCTCCTATATGGTCAGAGGACCTTTGCTACCGTGAATCTCCCGTAAAAGGACTTGCGGCTGACGAAGACTGCGTATGGTGTGTTGTGCCTGAGAAAAACGCCATTGTGCGTTTTTCACCCTCTGCCAGAAAAATTTATATAAGAATCGGCGGTAATGAATCCACAACATTTGAAGACCCGGTAGGCGTTTCAAAAATCGGAAATACCCTTTATGTATGTTGTGCGGCACCGAAAAAAATAAGAAGAATTGATTTGCAAACATATTCAGTCAAAGATTACAGAATGTTTGACGAGCCGGTATATAAATATTTCAAAGTTCTTGGCAGAGAATTCGTATTACTTAAATCCGGATTTTACATGATTTAAAATTTGAAACACCGATAACGCTGTCGCGTATCGGTGTTTTTTAATGCATTATTGTGCCGAAAGTTCATTTTTCACTATTTATTACACAATTTTTTCAAACTACTTTATTTTTAGATTTGATTATATTATAATATAATATGTAGGACATAGTCGTATAAGCTGATAATTATCAATTATAAATGGAAAAGAGGAGATAATAATGAAAAAAAGAAGCAGCATTTTATGGGGAGTTGCTTTGATTGCCGCAGGCGCAATCTGGGCACTTAATGCATTGGGCATCTCCCGTATAGACATCTTTTTCGACGGATGGTGGACTCTGTTTATCATCGTCCCCTGTGTTATCGGTTTATTTACAGAACGTGAAAAAACAGGAAACATTATCGGTATCGTAGTCGGCATTTTCTTACTATTGTGTTGTCAGGATATTCTCAGTTTCTCAATGTTCTGGAAATTGCTCATTCCTGCAATTGTTATAATCATTGGGCTAAAAATAATATTTACCAGTTTGTTCGGCAATAAAGCCAACGAGATTATTAATAAGTTGAAATCAGAAGGTAAAGACCTGAAGCGAAACTGTGCTATATTTTCCGGTTGTGATATTAGTTACAATGGCGAAGTGTTTGAAGGAGCAGAGTTTACTGCAGTTTTTGGCGGTGCAAAATGCGATTTAAGAAACGCCATCATTGATAAAGATTGTGTGATTCGTGTTTCTGCAATTTTCGGCGGTATTGATATTCTGGTTCCGGACAACATCAACGTAAAAGTCAACTCCAACAGTATCTTCGGCGGAATGTCCAACAAAACTGCAACATATAAAAACGCACCAACAATCTATGTCAGCGGTACATGTATGTTCGGGGGCGTAGAAATCAAATGACAACAACACAAAAAATAATCAAGTATCTGGCAACCGCATTTGCCGTCTTTCTCACGGTGTCAATAATCGGGGGAATACTCGGTGCAATAGGATTGATAAGTTTATTCTCTTCCGGAGAAGATATTACAGGCGAAATGCAGACATATTCTGTAAGTTCCGGTATCCGTGAAATTGATGTCACTATCAAAGCAGCTGATATTCATATCAAGGAAGGAAAATCCTTTTCAGTAGAGAGCAACCTGAAAAATCTGAAAATCGAAGAAAAGAATGGTCACCTTACTATCAAAGATACAACAAAATTAAATTTTTCATTTTTCAGCACAAAGAACACAGATTCTGTTCTGACTTTATACATTCCCGAAAAAACAGTTTTAAATAAAATCAAGCTCACCACCGGTGCAGGAAAATTGACAGTTGATAATCTTTCTGCGGAAAATATAAATTTTGAATTAGGTGCAGGAGCAGTGAGAATAGACAACCTTGTTGCCACAAAATCTGCAGACATTGAGGGTGGTGCCGGACAGATTACTATTTCCGATGGTGCCATTAAAAACATGAATCTGAAAATGGGTATAGGACAATTAAATCTGACCTCTGATCTGTCAGGTAACTGCCGTCTGAATTCAGGTGTGGGTAAGGTGAACGTTACTCTGCTTGGCGACAAAGATGATTATATGTTGAATACACAAAAGGGTCTTGGCAATATTTCTATTGACGGAAAGGACATTTCAGATAATAACAACAACATCGGAAATGGGACAAACAAAATCAAGATACAGGGTGGTATCGGCGCCATTAATGTGAATTTCGAAACACCGAAAGCAAAATAAACATACGACTTATGATTTATATATAATCATGATTAATAAAGAGTCTTATATAAAATAAAAAGAGCCATAATGATTCTATTAAGAATCGTTATGGCTCATAAAGATTGTGGAACATTGAAATCAAAAACAATTTATGGTACAATGCAATCAGTTCGATAAACTTGAATTTTTCGAACATCAATCCATATTTTTTCAAAAGGGTATTGACTCTCACGCTCCGTCATAGTGTATGCTCTTGTTGTGAGGTGATAAAATTGAAAATGCAGATTAAAGAATTTGCCGATTTTATGGGTGTAAGTGTGCGCACACTGCATTATTACGATGAAATAGGATTGTTGATGCCAGCCTTTGTTGACA
>JAZSFV010000116.1:0-1854 GCA_045532395.1 Acutalibacteraceae bacterium | reverse complement strand
ATTCCCATGCTCGATGGTTACTTCAAAGCAGCAGAAGGCACAACAACAGTTATCGATGACGAACTCGGCTACATCTACGGTCTTGACATCGGTCTCTCAGACCTTGAAGATTTTGTTGAATATTCATCAAACGTTTCATATGAAACACCCGACGGAATCGGTACAGGTATGACTCTTACAACATACCGTGATGGCGAAGAATGGGAAACATATACAATCGTTATCTTCGGTGACCTTAACGGTGACGGTGTTATCGATATTTACGACGCATCAATCCTTGCAGCAATCGTAAATGGTGACATTGAATTTGATGAAGGTGCAGTAGAACTCTTTGCAGCAGACCTTAATGGTGATACAGCAATCGATATCTACGACCTTGCAATTCTCAACGCTGTTGTAAACGGTGAAGTTGAAATTGAACAGGTTCCTTACGTATAATTAAAACTCAATATCAGAAAGGAGTGGGGAAACTCACTCCTTTCTTACGATATAAAACAGTCAGTTCGAAACCATCCTGACTTTAAATAAAACTACGGAGATGAAACAAAATGACAAACAAAAAAACGCGCTTTCTTGTAGAAGGCGCAATCATCGCTGCGATTTATGCAGCACTCACACTGGCGATTTATCCTCTTTCTTATGGTGCTTTGCAGTTAAGATTTTCAGAAGCGCTGACGGTCTTGCCTGCTTTCACACCTGCGGCAATTCCCGGGCTTACAGTCGGTTGCGTTATTGCAAATCTTGCCGGACCTATGTCATGGATAGATGCGATTTTCGGGGCATTGGCTACTTTTTTAGCCGCAATATCATCGTATCTTACACGGAATATAAGATTTAAAAAAGCACCGCTTCTTTCTCTTATTTTTCCTGTAATTTTCAATGCAGTTATAATAGGGCTTGAGATAAACCTTTTCTTTTTGCCTGAGGGTGAAGTTTTCACTTTTATGGGATTTTTTATAAGCGCATTGTGGGTAGGGCTCGGAGAAGCAGTTGTATGTTTTCTTCTTGGAACACCTTTGGCATTGGCACTTGATAAAAGCAGACTTTTTAAAAGAGGCGTGATGAGATGACAAAAAAAGAACGTGCTTTAAAATCAGTTGAAGCATTGAAAGAAAAATACCCCGAAGCAATCTGTTCACTTATTGCATCAAATCCTTTTGAATTGCTTGTGGCAACAAGGCTTTCCGCTCAATGTACAGATGCACGTGTGAATATTGTTACACCGCCCATGTTTTCAAAATATAAAACCATTGAAGACTATGCAAAAGCGGATGTTAAAGATATTGAAGAATTTGTAAGGCCTTGCGGATTTTTCAGGACCAAAGCCGCCGATATTGTAGGTATGGCACAGAAAATTCTTTCGGATTTTGACGGAAAAGTTCCTGATAATATTGAAGATTTAACTTCACTTCCGGGTGTGGGAAGAAAAACTGCAAATTTAATCTGTGGCGATGTTTACGGCAAACCTGCAGTTGTTGCAGACACTCATCTTATCAGAATTACAAACAGAATCGGTCTTGTCGAAACGAAAGACCCGAAGAAAGTTGAAATGGAGCTTAAAAAAATATTGCCCCCCGAAGAGAGCAACGATTTTTGCCACAGATGTGTGCTTTTCGGCAGAGAAATCTGCACTGCAAGAAAAGCAAAATGTGACGAATGTAATTTAAGTTCATTCTGTAAAAAGAAGATATAAGTAAAACCCTCAGTAAATACTGAACCGCCCCAAATTGTGCGGACAGTACAAAAGCCCCTCTATGGTAGGCAATATTAAATTTCAAGCAACATACTGACTTCGTTTTTCAAGCGGAGTCAGTTTTGTTTTTAGTTGTAATCGTTCATTGTTGTAAAAATGGA
>JAZSFV010000180.1:0-3162 GCA_045532395.1 Acutalibacteraceae bacterium | reverse complement strand
TTTTCCATAATCTGTGTCCAGTTTGTATAGATGTGTTTTCCTGTATCTTCAGGGATTGTAATTCCGAGACCGTTTGCTTTGCAGTTTTCTGCGAATGCACGTGTTTCTTCTTTTGTTTTAAAACGAAGAGCAAGTGTTGTTGCGCAGTCGCCCTGTAAATCATGTGAGGGTGCAACAGTTAATTTGTCGTTTAATTTTTCAATAAGTGCAAATTTATTTTTGTGTAAATATTCAATAATTGCAGGTAATTTATTAAGCTGCTCGCGAAGAATTGCACCTGTAATGTCAGAAATTCTGAACTCAGTACCGCCGAAAAGAGGTTCACTTATTCCGTCAAGCTGTGTGCCGAAGAAAGCAACTGCGCTTGAATCGTGGTAAATAAGAGCACGTTCAAAAATTTTGCGATTGCTTGTAACCAACGCACCGCCTTCACCTGAAGAAATAACTTTGTAGTAGTTAAAGCTGTAAGCTCCTGCATCGCCGATTGTGCCAAGAAATTTATCCTTGTATTTACCGCCGATTGACTGGCAGGCATCTTCAACAATTGCAACGTTATATTTTTCTGCAACTTCGCAAAGTGCATCCATGTTGCAGGGGAAGCCCTGGATATGTACGGGGATAATTGCCTTTGTGTTTTTAGTGATTTTCTTTTCAACGTCTTTCACGTCAATTGTAAGTGTTTCGTCTGTTTCAGCAATAACGGGGATTGCGCCAACGTTTGTAACTGCAAGTGCAGTTGCGATATAAGTATAAGCCGGGACGATAACTTCATCACCGGGGCCTATGCCGAGACCTATGAGTGCAGAAACAATTGAGCCGAAGCCTGAAGACATGAGAAGAGCATAATCTGTTCCCATATATTTTTTCCATTCGTCTTCGAAGTGGAGCACTTCCTGACCTGAGCCGTTGATTTTGAAAAAGTCTTTTGAATTTATTGCACGTGCAACTGCATCGATTTCTTCTTGTCCTATTCTGTACATGTTTTAAAACCTCAATTTCTGTTTTCGTTTATAATTCTTAAATTTTCTGCAATAATATTCTGGTCTGTATTATCTGCAAGGGGGAATAAATGGCCGTACATAAAGCAGCCGACTTCATAACCGCCTCTGCAGAGCTGGTCTTGTGATGGGAGATACACGTTATATCCGTTTGCACATGAAAGGCAGAGAGTATATATATAAGGTGAATATTCACGAAGTCGCATTACTATTTCAGACTTATTAAATTATACTTCAAATATAATTTTTGTAAAGAGATTTGAGTGAAAAAACCTCGCGAGAAATCGCGAGGTTTTAAGTTATGCTTTAACAACAAATGTCTTAATCTGGAATGGCTTGAATGTTGCTGAAATTGTGTTATCTTTGATTTCGATAACTTCGCCTTCGTCTTCGAGCATGTTACTGTCGATAACTTCAGTTGCAGGTCTCTGAAGTGTGATGTTTGCTTTTGTCTTGCATCCTTCACATTCATAAAGACGGATTACATAAGCGTTTTCAATGCTTTCTGCAGGTTTTACAGCTTCGCAGATTACGTTTTCTGCATCAATTGTAAGGAATGAGCCGTTGAGTTTTGTTTCACCCTCAACTGCAACTGCAGGCACATTAAGTTCATAAGCAGGACGGATAACGTTAGTTGTTGAGAAACTGTCAACGTGGGGCAAGAATGAATATGTCATTTCATGCACACCTGCGTCAGCGTATGTTTCGGGACGGTTACCGCCTCTGTGGAGTGAAAGCCTTAAATTGCCGTTTTCAACTGAAATACCGTATTTACAGTCGTTAAGAATTGCAACACCGAAACGTGATTCGGAAATGTCAGTCCATTTATAGTTACAAACTTCGAATTTAGCAACGTCGATTGAGTTGTTGCGTGTTGTAGGTCTCTGAACGTGACCGAACTGAATTTCATTTTTAACTGTATCGGCTTTAACGTCAACATCAAAACCTGCTTTAAGAAGACAATGTTTTTCGTTCCAGTCAACAAGTGTGTGGAAGTCAACTCTGGGGCTGTTTGCATAAACAATCATGTCCTGAGTGATTTTGCTGCTCACACCAAATGAATATTTACTGCGGATAATAAACTCAACTGCACCGTCAGTAATAACTTCTCTGCCTTCAAAACCTGTGATGGGCTTAAGCTTATCAAGTGCGTCGTATTCAATATCCCAGTTATCCCAGTAAGCGGGAGCATCTTCTGCAGTAAGAAGTGCGTTTAAGGGAGCACCGTTTTCTTTGCGGAGTTCTCTGTCAGTTGCCTTATCGATAAATGATGAAATAAAGCCGTCGTCACCAAGTGTGATTGTTGCAAAAGGTGTTTCAAGAATTTTACCGTCAAATCTGAATGCAGATTCTTTTTCTACTGCTTTGTCTGCGAGTTCAACAACCTTTGAACTGAAAGCAGGGATTTCTGTTTCGCCGATAGCGAGAAGTTCTCTTCCGCAAACGTCAGTATATCTCTGTGAGGGAACATCTTTTGCAAAGCCATCTGCTTCTATTGTGTGAACATCGTTTCTTGCAAATGAAAGAGTGTTGTAAAGAGTAACTTTGTTGTCTTTCTTTTCAGTAATCTTATCTGTATAAGAACGTGTTGCGTTTTTGTAGTTAACAAGAAGCTCGTCCATTTCTTTGTTGAAAAGGTCATAAACGGGAGTGATTGATGTGCCGGGAAGAATGTCATGGAACTGGTTTTTAAGGAGAACCTTAAGCCATTTATCAGCATCTTCGTTTCTTGCTTCCTGAGAAAGCACGTTGAAATATTCCATGTCGCGCATAGCAAATTCAACTTTACGGTTCTTTCTCTTAACATCGTGCATCTGAGTGAGAGTACCACGGTGAAGTTCAAGGTAAAGTTCACCGTCATGTACGGGAAGATCTTCTTCAATTTCTTCAAGTTTCTTCATGAAATCGCTTACAGAACATTCTGTAGTTTCGGGCATGCCGTCCATTTTCTTCATTCTGCGTGCGGTTTCAAGCATACTGTAAGAAGGACCGCCACCGCCGTCGCCTACACCGAAAGCATGAAGTCTTAAATCACATGTTTCTTTCATGGGCATTTCTTCAAAGAGCTGAACACCTGCATCTACATCGGGTGCACGGTGGATTCTGTTGAAGTGAGTGAGAACAGAACTTCCGTCAATACCTTTCCATGTGAAACTCATAAAGG
>JAZSFV010000122.1:0-11138 GCA_045532395.1 Acutalibacteraceae bacterium | reverse complement strand
GTTTTCTTCAATGCCGGTAATGTCAACTCTGCAGACTACCTGAGCGTCGTTATCTGCAGGGTCAATCCAACCTTCAAAAGTCATGTAATCAGCCATGCTTTCATTTTTTGAAAGTCTCACTTCTGCTTTTGCAGTGTCTTTCGGTGCGTGCCATACAAGACCGAGTTGTGTTTCGTCTGCACCTACGCAAAGCATTGGTAAAGTGTTGTCGTCTTTGTAGGTGTTGTAAAGTGCGTCCCATTCTTCTCTTGTGAGTTTCTGCGCATCATAAGCAGATGTGCTGAAACTGAATACTGAAAGCATAAGGATTGTTGCCATGAGGATTGCCATAAATTTTTTCATCGTTAAGCCTCCTTTTTAAATACTGTTTTTCTTATAATCAGGTAGCAGATGAAAAGTGCTACCGTTGTTAACGACCATGAAATGGGGTATACCCAATAGAGATAAAGAAGTGTCGGGTTTCTGGGGAAGAAAACAAATACCCACAAAAGTCTTAAACCGCAACTTCCCATAAGTGTGATAAACATAGGCTCAAATGATTTGCCCATACCGCGAAGCTGACCGCCGCTGATATCCATAAGTGAGCAGAAGGTGTGGAAAGGAAGCACTATTGCAAGTCTTGCTGCACCTATTTCAATAACCGCAGGGTCTGTAGAGAAAATTCCTATAGCCTGATTCTTGAAAATCACTCCTAAAAGGCACATACTGCCACCGATTAAAGTTGCAATAAGAAGACAGCGCATATAGATTTTTCCTATATTTTCATATTTTCTTGCGCCCATATTCTGCGATGAGAAAGTCATTGTTGTCTGCGAAACGGCATTTGTGCAGGTGTACACAATACCTTCGACATTTGATGCTGCAGTAACACCTGACATTACAGTAGAGCCGAAAGTGTTTACGGTTGACTGAATAATTACATTTGAAAAAGAAAATAATGAGTTTTGCACACCTGCAGGTATGCCGATAAAGAGAATTTTTTTCATTTCCCTTGTATTAATGCGGAGTTTCTTGAATGAAAGTCTGCACGCACCTTCAATTTTCAGAAGTCTTATTACAATAAGTACGGCTGAAATGTATTGAGCAGTAATTGTAGCTATTGCAACGCCTGCAACGTCCATACGGAAGAAAATTACAAGCACAAGGTTTAAAACAATATTTACAACTCCCGTAGATGCGAGAATGTAGAGAGGTCTTTTGGTGTCCCCCGTAGAGCGTACAATAGCAGCACCGAAATTATATACAAGTGAAGCGGGTGCACCTAAAAAATAAATCTGCAGATAAAGTTTTGAAAGGGGCAGAACGTCCTGAGGTGAGTCCATGAGAATAAGAAGTTTTTCTGACATGAAAAAGCCGAAAAGTCCCACAAAGATTCCGCAGATTAAACTGAGCGTCATTGCAGTGTGAACGCATTTTGAAAGACGTTTGTCATCTTCAGCACCTATGTATCTTGCGCTCATAACGCCTGAACCCATAGCCATTCCTAAAAAGATGTTGAGAATAAGGTTTATAAGCGAGCTTGTGGCACCTACTGCGGCAAGAGAAGCAGAACTTGCAAATCTTCCCACGACCACAATGTCTGCCGTATTATATACCATCTGCAGAAGCCCTGTAAGCATAAGTGGTAAAGAAAAAATGAGTATTTTCTTTAAAAACGGGCCTTCTGTCATGTTTAAAGAGTATCTGTCCGTAAATTTCACCACCCGAAACAAAATCCATCGGTAAAATTGTATCACTTACAAAAAAATAACTCAATACTTTTCATTAAAAACCCTTGATTATTTTTGAAAAGTGTGTTATACTACTAACAATGAAAGTAAGGTATTGACAAAAGAGTGGGTCGCGACCCGCTCTTTTGTGTTGTTAGGAGGATGGAAATGGCATCAAAACCAAATGTAGTAAGCATTGTGCGCGAAATGGCGCAGCCCATTGCTGAAGAATTAGGGCTGAGACTCTGGGACGTGCGTTTTGTCAAAGAAGGCGCTTCATGGTATCTGCGTGTTTTCATTGACAAAGACGAAGGAATTGATATCAACGACTGTGTTGATATGACTCACGCGCTTAACGGTCCTCTCGATGAGAAAGACCCTATCGAAGTAAGTTATTGTCTTGAAGTAAGCTCTCCCGGCATTGAGAGAGAACTTATAAGAGACGAGCATTTCGAGGCGATGACAGGCAGAAAGATTAAACTTAAGCTTATCCGCCCCGATGAAAATAAACAAAGAGAATTTGCAGGCATTCTTTCCGGCTACGAAGACGGCAACATCAAAGTTCTTGCAGACGATGAAGAAAAAGTGTTTGTAAAAAAGGAAACCGCATGGGTAAAACTTGACGATTTCAACGACTAAAGTGTAATTTATTGAAAGGATTGATTGGAAAAATGAATAAGGAATTTTTTGAAGCAGTAAGAATGCTTGAGAAGGAAAAAGGTGTACCTGCTGCACTTTTATGCGAAAGAATTCAGCAGGCTCTTATCGTGGCATTAAGAAACGATTATAACAAAAAAGAAGTTGTTTTCTGCGAAATCGATGCTGAAAACGAATCAATGCGTGTATGGCTCAGAAAAAATGTCGTTGAAGAAATCGAAGATGAAGATACAGACATTATCGTAGAAGAAGCACAGAAATATCAGTCAACTGCTAAAGCAGGCGACATTATCGAAATCGAAATGGAATCAAAAGAATTCAGCCGTGTTGCTGCTCAGACTGCAAAGCACGTTATCCGTCAGGGTATCCGCGAAGCAGAAAGAGGACAGGTAATGGAAGAATTCCAGAAACGTTATCAGGAACTTATCACTGCAAAAGTTCACAGAGTTGACCCCGTAAGCGGCAACATCGTTCTTGACATCGGCAAAGGCGATGCAATTCTTCCCAAAGCAGAACAGGTTCCCGGTGAAGTTGTCAAAGAAGGTGACCTTATCAAAGTTTTCGTTGTTGATATCAGAACAGGCGAAAAGAACGGTCCCAGAATCATGATTTCAAGAACTCACCCCGGCCTTGTTAAACGTCTTTTCGAAACAGAAGTTCCCGAAATTTATGACGGTGCAGTAGAAATCAAAGCAGTTTCCCGTGAAGCAGGTTCTCGTACAAAAATCGCAGTTGCTGCTACACAGGACGAAAATATCGATCCCGTAGGCGCATGTATCGGCCAGAGAGGTGCTCGTGTTGAAAAAATCGTTGAGCTTCTCGGCGGCGAAAAAATCGATATCGTTAAATATTCAGAAGATCCCAAACTTTTCATCAGTGCTGCTCTTGCTCCCGCTGATGTTCTCGAAGTTGAAATTGATACAACTGCAACAAATGCTTGCCATGTAACAGTACCTGACGACCAGCTTTCACTCGCTATCGGCAACAAAGGTCAGAACGCAAGACTTGCTGCAAAACTTACAGGCTGGAAAATCGACATTCAGCCCGAAAGCGGATTTTTCAAAACTTCCGACACAGAATAATTTTAAATAAGGAGTGTGACCTATGCCTGCGGTAAAAAAAGTTCCTATGAGACAGTGCGTTGGTTGTAAACAACTTAAATCAAAAAAAGAACTTGTACGTGTGGTTAAAAATTCCGAGGGTGAAATTTCTATTGACCTTGTGGGTAAAAAACCGGGCAAAGGCGCATATATCTGCCACGATATAGAATGTTTTAAAGCTGCAAGAAAAGCCAAAAGCTTTGAAAGGTCACTTTCATGCAGTATTCCGGCAGAAGTTTTTGATGCGATGGAGGCAGAACTGAAAGCGGATGGACAGTAAATTTTTCAATCTTTTAGGTCTTGCACGAAGAGCAGGTAAGATTGCATGGGGGCACGATACGGCGCTTTTTGCAATCAAATCAAAAAAAGCTTATTTATGCATCGTAACTTCTGACGCTTCAGACAGGCTCAAGAGAGAATTTGAGCGTGAATGTACTTATGACGGCAGAAATATAAAAATTATAGAACTTGATAAAACAATGGAAGATATGAAATCTGTCATCGGCGTAAAAACAGGTGTTTTTACAATCAACGATGAAGGATTTGCAAACAGCCTCAAGAAATATGAATGAATTAACGGGAGGTAATTAATTTGGCAGAGAAGAAATATAAAGTTGCCGATTTAGCAAAAGATTTCGGCAAACAGAATAAAGAAATTATCGAACTTCTTGCAGAAGGCACAGATGAGCCGAAGAAAAAAGCTACTACGGCTCTTGAAAGCAAAGACCTTGATGTGTTTTTTAATAAAATCACATTAAAAAATCAGGTTGAAAACTTCGACAGATATTTTGCTCTTGCAAATGAAGCACCTAAAAAAGAAGCTAAAGTCGAGAAAGTTGAAAAAGCTGAAAAGGTTGAACAGAAACCTGAAAATGCAGAAGTTAAAAAAGAATCAAAACCTGCTGAAAACAAATCTGAAAAAGCAGGCAAACCTGCAGCTCAGGCACAGCCTCAGCAGCAGAAGAAAGAAAAACAGGATAAGCCCATGCAGTCAAGAACAAGGGGCGAAGCAAGAACAATCAACACTCGTGCAGAAGAGGTTGAACTTGATAAATACAACGAAAGATACGAAAATATTGCACCCGCTGACAGACATCGCTCAGATTCTGTTTCAAACAAACAGAAACTCAAACAGAAATCACAGCAGTACCGCAAACAGCAGGGCATGCGTTCAAAGAAAAAGGAAACAGAAAAAGAAAGACTTGCACGTATCGAAGCAGAAAGAGCAAAGAGACCCCAGCTTGTTATCAAAGTGCCTGATGAAATCGTTGTTTCAGACCTTGCAGCTATGCTTAAGGTTACAGGCGCAGAAGTTGTTAAAAAGCTGTTCCAGTTTGGTATGATGGTTAACCTTAACCAGACAATTGACTTTGACACAGCAGAAATCATTGCAACAGAACTTGGCGCAAGAGTTGAAAAAGAAGTTGTTGTAACTATCGAAGAAAGAATCATTGACGACAGTGACGATGATGATGCAGCACTTGAACCCCGTTGCCCCGTTGTTGTTGTTATGGGTCACGTTGACCATGGTAAAACATCTATTCTCGACGCTATCAGAAACACATCTGTTACTGCAGGGGAAGCAGGCGGTATCACACAGCACATCGGTGCATATATGGTAAATGTAGGCGGAGAAAAAATCACATTCCTTGATACTCCCGGCCATGCTGCTTTCACATCAATGAGAGCAAGAGGTGCAAAGGCTACAGATATCGCAGTTCTTGTTGTTGCTGCTGACGACGGTATCATGCCCCAGACAGTTGAAGCAATCAACCATGCAAAAGCAGCAGATGTTTCAATTATCGTTGCAATCAATAAAATGGACAGACCCGGTGCAAACCCCGACAGAATCATGCAGCAGCTTACAGAATATGAAATTATTCCTGAAGAATGGGGCGGTGACACAATCTGCGTTCCCGTTTCTGCAAAAATGCACCAGAATATTGATAAATTGCTTGAGTCTATCCTTCTTATCGCAGAAATGAAAGAACTCAAAGCTAACCCCAACAGAGCAGCAAAAGGTGTTGTTATCGAAGCAAGACTTGATAAGGGCAGAGGTCCTATCGCAACACTTCTTGTCCAGAAAGGTACTCTTAACGAAGGCGATGTTATCGTTGCAGGTACATCAGTTGGTCGTGTAAGAGTTATGCTCAACGAAAACGGCAAGAAACTTAAGAGTGCAGGTCCTTCAGTGCCCGTTGAAATTATGGGTCTTGTTGAAGTTCCTCAGGCAGGTGATACATTCGACGCAGTAAGCGACGAAAAACTTGCACGTGCTCTTGTTGAACAGCGTAAAGATGAAATCAAGGAAGCAAAATTCAACTCAGTTCAGAAAGTTACTCTTGATAATCTCTTTGATTCAATTCAGCAGGGCGGCATGAAAGAACTCAGCATTATCGTTAAAGCTGACGTTCAGGGTTCTGCAGAAGCAGTTAAACAGAACCTTGAAAAACTTACAAACGAAGAAGTACGCGTTCGTGTAATTCATAGCGGTGTAGGTGCAGTCAACGAATCAGACGTTATGCTTGCTCAGGCTTCAGGTGCATTAATAGTAGGATTTAACGTAAGACCTGATGCTGTTGCAAAAGCAAACGCAGAGCGTGACGGTGTTGAAATCAGAACTTACAGAATTATCTACGACTGCATCGAAGAAATCGAAGCAGCTATGAAAGGTATGCTTGATGCAAAAACAAGAGAAGTTATTGTTGGTACAGTTGAAGTCAGAAACGTTATCAAAATTTCTTCTGTTGGTAACATTGCAGGTAGCTACGTTCAGGATGGTAAAATCCACAGAGGTGACAAAGTACGTATTATCCGTGACGGCGTTGTTATTGCTGATGACGAAATCGCATCACTCCGCCGTGAAAAAGATGACGTTAAAGAAGTTAACTCAGGTTACGAGTGCGGTATCGGTCTCGGTAAATACGGCGATATCAAAGTCGGTGACATCTTTGAAGTTTATATTATAGAGGAGTACAGAGACTAATGGCAGGACATAGAGCCCAGAGAGTATCGGAAGATATAAAAAGGGAAATAGTTGCAGTTATCCGTGAACTTAAAGACCCGCGTGTGAGCGGTAAAATGCTGACGGTTGTAAGAGTTGACGTAAGCGGTGATGCATCTTTTGCAAAGGTTTATGTCAGTGCACTTGAAGGAATCGAAACTGCACAGAATGCAGTCAAAGGTTTAAACGGTGCTACAGGTCTTATAAGAGGCGAAGTTACAAGACGTCTGCATCTTCGCAAAAGCCCCGAGCTTAAATTTGTGGCAGACGATTCCGTTGAACACGGTATGAAAATTTTCAAAATGCTTGATGATATAAAGGTGGATAGCAATGAAGATTGATGTTAACAAAACAGCACAACTTCTTGAAAATCACGACAATATAATCATTCTTGTACACGCAAACCCCGACGGTGACACATTAGGGTGCGGCTACGCTCTTCTTCGTGCTTTAAGAAAGCTTGGAAAAAGAGCAGAGGTTCTGCGCCCTGAAAACGTCGGCAAAAAGTATAATTATCTTTTTGATGGTCTTGGCAAGCAGGATTTTGAGGCAGAATACGTTGTATCTGTTGATGTGGCAGATATAAAACTTCTTGAAGAAAAAGTAAGAGAAGAATACGGTTCAAAAATCAACCTTGCAATTGACCATCATCCTTCAAACTGTGTAGAGAGTGAATATCTTCTTCTTGAAGACACAGCCGCAGCAGCGTGTGAGATTATTTATAAAGTAATCGACGCTCTCGGTGTAGGCTTCGATAAGGAGATAGCTGATTGTCTCTATACAGGTATCTCAACGGATACAGGCTGTTTCAGATATTCAAACACATCTGCCCAGACTTACTACATGGCAGCGAAGCTTGTTGAACATGGTGCTGACGGTCCCGGAATCAACAGAATTATGTTTGAAACAAAGACAAAATCCTATGTCATCCTTGAAAAACTTGTTATGGATACTTTGGAAATGCATTTTGGCGGCAGATGTGCTCTTGCGCACCTTGACTATGAAATGTATGAAAAAAGCGGTTCAGACGAATCAGAGACAGACCCTCTTGCTTCAAAAACGAGACAGATTGAGGGCGTTGACGTGGGCATTTTCCTCAGGGAAAAAGAAGACGGTTCTTTTAAAATTTCTTTAAGAACTGTTGAGCCTGTAAATGCGGTGGAAATTTGCGCAAAACTTGGTGGTGGCGGTCACGCAAGAGCCGCTGGCTGCCAGAGCGACGGACCTTTTGAAGAAGCAAAAGAAAAAATTCTCAAGGCAGTTGAGGAGTATCTGGGATGACAGGTTTTGTTTGCTTTGATAAAGGAGAAAACATAACATCGTTTTTTGCCGTAAAGAAGCTTTCACGTCTTTTAGGGGAAAAGAAAGCAGGTCATACGGGCACTCTTGACCCTATGGCAACGGGCGTTATGACTGTGGCGTTGGGCGGTGCAACAAGATTTATTGAACTTATGCCCAGCCATGAAAAATCATATCGCGCAGTGATAAAATTCGGCCTTTCAACTGATACGCTTGATATTACGGGCAACGTAACCCAAGAAAGCGATAAAAAAGTATCAAAGGAAGAATTTCTGAATGTGCTTCAGTTTTTTCGCGGAGATATTATGCAGGTGCCTCCCATGTATTCTGCAATCAAGAAAGATGGTGTAAGGCTTTACGACCTTGCAAGAAAAGGCATTGAGGTTGAGCGTGAGGAAAGAAAAGTTACAATAAAAAAGCTTGAACTTGTTTCCTGCGATGAAGCGGAAAATGAATTTACCATTGACGTGTTTTGCTCAGGCGGTACATATATCCGTTCTTTGTGTAACGATATCGGTGAAAAATTAGAAGTGCCTTGCACTCTCAAATCTTTGAGAAGAACAATGGCAAACAATATAGATATTTCAAGGTGTCTTACTTTGGCAGAGATTGAAAAACTCTGCGAAGAGGGAAGACAGAATGAAATTATAACTCCCGTAGACGAAGCGCTGAAAGTTTATAAAGAAGTGCAGGTAAGCGCAAAGCAGGCTGTACGTTTTGCAAACGGCGGCGAGCTTGATGCGGGCAGAATCAGATTCGATTTTGCAGAAACTTTTTACAGAGTTTATTCGCCTGAGAGAAAATTTCTCGGTATAGGCGAATATGTTCAATCAGAAAATTTACTGAAAGTTAAGCGAGTTTACAATGAAAAATAAGGAAATATTCAAAACTGAATATTCTGCAATTGCTCTCGGAAATTTTGACGGACTTCACGCAGGTCACAGGTCAGTTTTAAAGAAAGCAAAAAACTATAGCCTTGATAATAATATCAGGGCTATTGCCCTTATTTTTGATATTCACCCGAAAACATATTTCGGCACAAGAATCGGCCTTCTTATGACTGACAGCGATAAAAAAGAAAAAATCAAAGAAATCGGTCTTGAAACGCAGACTGTTTCTTTTGAGGAATGCAGAGATTTTACTGCAGAAGAATTTGTAGTAAAAGTACTTAAAGAAAAATTCAATGCAAAAGCAGTTTTCTGTGGTTTCAATTACCATTTCGGCAAAGGTGCATCTGCTGACGCAAACGACCTGAAAAGAATCTGTGAAGAAAATTCTATCGAAGTTTATGTCAACGATGAAACTTTCGTTGACGGCGAAAAAGTAAATTCAAGCAGACTTCGTGAACTTCTCAAAACCGGTGATGTAGAAAAAGCGAATAAGCTTATGACACAGAAATTTTCATATTTCCTTGAGGTTGTTCATGGTCAGAAAAGGGGACGTTCAATGGGCTTCCCTACTGCAAATCAGTATTTCCCACCTGAACTTGTTATTCCCAGATTCGGTGTTTATGCTTCAACAACAGAGATTGACGGCAAGGTTTATAAGTCTTTTACAAACATCGGCTCACGCCCCACTTTCCCTGAAAATGATATAAGAAGCGAAACTCACGTTTTCGATTTTGACGGAGATTTGTACGGCAAAATTTTAAGAGTAAGTCTTCATAAATTTATGCGCGAAGAAGTTAAATTTTCTTCCCCTGAAGAACTTGTAGCTCAACTTAAAAAAGATAAAAAAATGGCTGAAGAATATTTAAACGACATAACATAAAACCCTTGTGTCTGATTTACACAAGGGTTTCTTTTTATCTTATTTCAAGAATTTTCCGAAGCGTCGGCTCGATTATATTTGCCATTCTTAAAAAGCCCAGACTGTTGGGGTGGACGTTATCAATTGAGCAGAGATAACGCTCTTCCGGACCATAAAATTCTTCTCCGTCAATGAAATATACGTTCCGGTCACCGCTTTCAACGGCGTTTAAATATGTCTGCTTTATAACTGCAGCACGTTCATCGTTATCCTTGT
The DNA here is from genome assembly GCA_045532395.1 of Acutalibacteraceae bacterium. Lineage (GTDB taxonomy): Bacteria > Bacillota > Clostridia > Oscillospirales > Acutalibacteraceae > SIG575. The sequence goes on along the minus strand of JAZSFV010000122.1, from coordinate 1,344 downwards.
CGTAAACTTCCTTAGGCATTGTCATAATAACAATAGGAAGATATGGATGAACTTCGCGGATTCGTTTGAAGAAAGGCTCGTGAGTCTGCCTTAAATGCTCTGCGTCAGGTGCGTTATGGTCGTAGTCGAAAACAAACATACTCATGTCAATTGTATTGATGAAATCAGCCATCGGAAGTTCACCTTTAGCACTTCCTGAAAAACCAAGGCAGATGAAGTCAGCATCAAGTCTGTTTGAAAGGATTGAAGTGTAGGAGTTTTTCACGTTACTGCAACATCCACCTTCAGTTATTGATGAGCCATAGAAAACTATTGGTTTATATTTATATTCGGTTGGTGGTTCAATTAAAGCATCGTCGTCAATCATAACCTGAATATCGTCAATAATTTCGTTTCTTGCAAGGAAGATAGTGATATCTTCCATTTTCTTTTCTTTTTTGAAAGTTCCTTCAAATTCGTAAGTCTGGATATTATAGCCTGTAACGATACCTAAAAACTCAAGGTCAGGTCTTGTACCTTTGAGCACATCAAAAGACTGGCAACTGAAAACAGACATTCCCGCATCAGGACCTAATGTTTTGAATTTTGCTCTGATTGTAATTGTTTCGGAATCAGTCCTGAAGCAAAGCCTTGCTCCGGGGCATCTTTTGCCGAAAAATTCAAGTGACGGCACTTTCTCTATAACTTCGTCGGGCAACCTTTCAAGCTTTTGATTTTTCTCAAAAAGGGGAAGCCCGAAAATTTTCAAAGGATAATCTTTATAGCTGAATGTTTGCATAAATATCCCTCCATAGTTCTTTGGTTAATTATATCAGTATTTGTCGAAAAAAACAAGAAAAAACCCTGAAACCGAAGTTTCAGGGTTAAAAACTTTTTTAAGATAAATTATGCGAGTTCAGCAAAGTATTTGATTGTTCTAACCATCTGGCTTGTGTATGAGTTTTCATTGTCATACCATGAAACAACCTGTACCTGATATGTGTCATCGTCGATTTTAGCAACCATTGTCTGTGTTGCATCGAAGAGTGAACCGTAACGCATACCGATAACGTCTGAAGAAACGATGGGTTCTTCGTTGTAACCGAATGAATCGTTAGCAGCAACCTTCATAGCAGCGTTGATGCCTTCAACTGTAACGTCAGCACCTTTAACAACAGCAACAAGGATTGTTGTTGAGCCTGTGGGTGTGGGAACTCTCTGTGCAGAACCGATAAGTTTGCCGTTAAGTTCGGGGATAACAAGGCCGATAGCTTTAGCAGCACCTGTTGAGTTGGGAACGATGTTAGCAGCACCTGCACGTGCACGGCGGAAGTCGCCTTTTCTGTGAGGACCGTCAAGGATCAT
>JAZSFV010000166.1:0-1820 GCA_045532395.1 Acutalibacteraceae bacterium | reverse complement strand
ATACAATGGACGTCGACGCTATAGAGAGAAATCTTGCTATTTACGAGTTTGAATACGACTGGCGTCTTGACCCGCTTGTGATTGCTGACGTCCTTAACGCATATATCGAAGAAGTTAAAGAAACAACAGGTCACGATAAAGTTGTTATCAAATGCCATAGTGAAGCCAACTGTGTGGCAGCGGCTTATCTTTATAAATATGGTTACAATTCAGTTGAAAAACTCTGCTTTACTGCGGCTGCTTTCAACGGCATCAACCTTGTAGGTCAGCTTTTCACAAAAGACCTTTCACTTAAAGATAAAGGCACTGAACTTGCAGATTTCGTTTGTTCACTTGTTGAAGGCGGTGAATCAAGTGAAATCATCGGCTCTCTTATGTATGTTCTTGATGACATCGGTCTTCTTGGCGGTATTGCAGACCTTCTTCATAACGCACTCATAGGCAATCTTCTTGACACACTTTATGATGAAGTTCTTATAGATTCTTTTGCAACATGGCCTGCATTGTGGACTTTCGTGCCTGATTCTTACTATGAAGATGCAAAGGTTGCAATGTTTGGCGACGATGTGAAATATGCACGTCTTATCGAAAGAATCGACGAATATCACTACAACGTGCAGAATAAATTAGAGCCGATGCTTAAAGAAGCAAAGGAAAACGGTGTTGATATTCTTTTCTTCTCGCAGTATAACTTTGCGCCTATTCCTGTTTATGACGGTGAACTTTTCATGAGCGATATGCTTGTTGAAACAAAGTACTCAAGTTTCGGTGCGACAACTGCAAAATACGGCGAAACACTTGACCTTGATTTCAATTCAGAAAACGCAAAATATTATTCAAAAGACAAACTCATTGATGCATCAACTTGTCTTTTCCCTGAATACACTTGGTTCATCCGTGGAATAAATCACGCAATTTCTCCTGAACCTTATCTTGATTTTACAGATTGGGCAATTCTCTATGACGGTCAGCCTACAGTATTTACAGACCCTGACCACCCCCAGTTTGTATACCTTAATTCTGAAAACGAACTTGTTCCCGTAACAGAAGAAATTCAGGTTGACAACGGAAATAGCTTTATCAGATTTGCAAAAGCATTGATTGGTGCATAAAAATACACAGGAAAATGCAAAAATTCTATTGAAATTTGTAAAAATGTGTATTATAATTAATTGGTAATGTACTTCTAAAAACGAAACAAGCACAACGAAAGGAGTATAATGATGAATATTGCACTTATAGCACACGACTCAAAAAAAGAACTTATGACTCAGTTCTGTATCGCTTACTGCGGAATTTTAAGCAAACATAATATCTGTGCAACAGGTATTACAGGTAAATTGGTAGCGGAAGCAACAGGGCTTAAGGTTGTACGTTTCTTAAGCGGTTCTCAGGGCGGTGACCAGCAGATTGCTGCAAGAATCGGTTATAACGAAATTGACCTTCTTCTTATGTTCCGCGACCCGCTGAGCAAGAAACCGTCAGAGCCTAATGAAGAAAATCTTTTAAGACTTTGCGACGTTCACAATATTCCTGTGGCTACAAATATTGCAACAGCAGAAGCGCTTATCCACAGCCTTGAAAGAGGCGACCTTGACTGGCGTGATATTGTTAATCCCAAATAAAAATTTTAAGGCTATCTCATGCGAGATAGCCTTTTGTTTTGTTTTAAGTATTCAGCGATGACAAATTATAATTTGAATGCAAAGTGCAGAGTGCATAGTGCAAAGTTTATGGTGGGCAAGCCCACACCCGAAAGAACAAGAGTCGCAGACCCGAAATTCTGCATTAAAAAACCTCCTCTTTTTTCAAGAGGAGGT
>JAZSFV010000272.1:0-1794 GCA_045532395.1 Acutalibacteraceae bacterium | reverse complement strand
TCGTAGCCATGTCGTTCTGTGAGCCAAGGAGTTGTGGGCTTGGATTGTCTTCCTAAGACCGCTTGGCATCCGACTTTACTTAACGAAATTTTAAGAAAAATGAATGGCACCACAGTAGAAATTTCTGCTGACGAACGTCTTAACTGTAATATTAAATGCGGTGATGCTACATTTGATATTATGGGTATGTCTGCTACAGATTTTCCTGAAATTCCCAATGTGGATTCAGGTTTTCCCATTGTTGTTGAAAATAAAATTCTTAAGGAAATGGTAAGCCAGACAATATTTGCAGTTGCTGCAAATGATTCAAAGGTTATTCACACAGGTATCAAGTTTGAAATTTCTGAAAAGAAAATCAAACTTGTTGCTCTTGATGGTTTCCGTCTTGCAATAAGAACAGAAAATATTGATTATTCAGGCAAAGATGTTTCTTTTGTTGTTCCTGCAAAATCAATTGACGAAGTTGTTAAAACTGCAAGCGAACCTGACAGTGTGATTGCAATCAATGTAGGAAAGAGACACATCAGCTTTGAAGTTGAAAATTATACAATAGTTTCAAGACTTCTTGAAGGTGAATTTTTGAATTATACAACTGCAATTCCTCTTTCAGGCACAACAGTTGCAAGAGTTGATACAAAAACTTTTATAAAAAGTATTGAAAGAACTTCACTCATCATTACTGATAAATTCAAGAGCCCCTTAAGATGTATTTTTGATACTGATTCAATCAAAATTTCAAGCGTAACTTCAGTTGGTACTGCTAACGATAAAATTCCTGCAAAAATTGATGGTGGAAGAGTTGAAATCGGTTTCAATAACAGATATATTTTTGATGCGTTAAGAAACTGCAACGTTGACGAAGTAAGAATTGAACTTAACGGACCTACTTCTCCTATAGTTATTCTTCCTCCTGAAAACGATAATTTCCTTTATCTTGTTCTTCCTATGAGGTTAAAAGCATAATGAGAATAAAAGTTAAAATAAAAGAAAAAGAAACTAAAAAAATTTCTATCAATACTGAATTTATAAGACTTGATGCTTTTCTTAAAATGTGCGATGCCGTACAAAGCGGTGGTCACGCAAAAATTGTAATTCAGGAAGGCGAAGTTAAAGTTAACGGTGAAGTCTGCACTCAGCGCGGTAAAAAAATGCGTGTGGGAGATAAAGCAGAATTTGAAAGAAAAATTTACGAGATTGTATAATGAAAATTACAAAATTAAATTTAACAAGTTTTCGTAATTTAAAAGATGTTGAGTTTTGTCCTGATGAAGGAATAAACGTAGTTTACGGAGAAAACGGACAAGGAAAAACAAATATAATTGAAGCCATATGGCTCTTTACGGGTTTTAAAAGTTTCAGAACAAGAAAAAATTCTGAGATGATTCCCTATGAAGAAGAAAAATATGAAATTTCAATGGATTATTTTTCAGAAAACAGAGAGCAGAATATAAAACTTTCAAGTGATATTTCAAAGCAGGAAACATACAAAAACGGAATTAAAATGGTTTCCCCCAGAAGTATAATAGGCGAATTTTTTTCAGTTGTTTTTTCTCCGTCACATCTTAATTTAATAAAAGGCGGACCTGACGAGAAAAGAAGATTTCTTGATATTGCAATAAGTCAGTTAAAACCTTCCTATGCAAGAATGCTTTCAGACTATGTAAGAAGTTTAAAACAAAGAAACGCATTACTTAAAAATTTCGGTGACACTTCTTATGAATACGACATGCTTGATTGCTGGGATGAAACTATTTCTTTACTTGGCGGAAAAATTACCGCTGAAAGATTAAAATA
>JAZSFV010000037.1:0-2218 GCA_045532395.1 Acutalibacteraceae bacterium | reverse complement strand
AAAATTTAGCCTATTACGGCAAAATAATTGGAGGAAAATAAAATGGCATCTGAAAAGATTACTGCTATTATTGAAGAATTAAAAGTACTTACAGTTCTCGAGCTTTCTGAACTCGTTCACGCTGTAGAAGAAGAATTCGGTGTATCTGCTGCAGCTGCAGTTGCAGTAGCAGCTCCCGCTGAAGCAGCAGCCGCTGTTGAAGAGAAAACAGAATTTGACGTTGTACTTGCTGAAGTTGGTGCAAACAAAATTGCTGTTATCAAAATCGTTCGTGAAATCACAGGTCTTGGTCTTGCTGAAGCAAAAGCTAAGGTTGACAGCGCTCCCGCTACAATCAAAGAAGCAGCTTCTAAAGACGACGCTGATGCTATCAAGGCAAAACTTGAAGAAGCAGGCGCAAAAGTTGAACTTAAGTAATTTAAGTTTAAAAAGATTTTTACCCAAGTTGTCAAACGACAACTTGGGTTTTCTTATTTTAGTGTCGATTATTGTTGTTTTTTATTGAATGTTGTGTTAATATTAATTTAACCATATATTTACTGGAGGAATATTATGTTCTGTGCGAATTGCGGAAGTAGCGTAGAAGATGGCGTTTTTTGCCCTAACTGCGGTGCGAAGGTAGAGGAGACTATTGAAAATAATACTGTAGAAGCTGAAGTTGTTAAGGTGACTGAGGCTCCCGACCCTAAAGAAAATAACGTTGATAATAAAAAGAAAAAACAGAAAAAAGTGCTTACTCCCGAGGAACAAGCGCAAAGGAAAAAGGTTGTTACTAAATTAATTGTTGCAGGTAGCTTCTTCCTTTTTGCCATGTCTATGCTCTTTGTTGCAATTTTCGTTGGCTTTCTTGCTATAAATAACCCTGCTAATGAAATTTTAGAAGACTTAGAAAGCGGTTATTATTACTCGGCTTCAAGTGCTTTTGAAAACGATATGCACGGCAGAGCAAATAAAAAACTTATCGAAGGTCTTAACAAAAGACTCGATACCATCTGGGAAGATTACCGGAGCGGTGATTATGATTTCTATGATGATATTGAAGAAGAACTTGAAACTATCGAGGAAATGGAAATTGAAGAAATTTCTGTTAAACTTCAGGAGACTATAACTAACATAGAAGCATTGCATAATTCCCGAGACGCTTTTTCTGACGCAGAATGGGATGAGAGTTATGGCGACTATGAAGGTGCAATATATAATTACAGTCAGGTTATAGAAACTGACCCCAATTACGCAACTGCTCAGTCGAAAATTGAAGAATTGATGCCCTTGTATAGGGAAGAATTATTTGATTCCGTTGACAGTAGTCTTAGTTGGGATAATTATTCGACCGCTTTTGAGAAACTTTATGAAGCGATAACTGCTTTCCCCGATGATGCAGAAATCAAGAAAAAAGTTTCTGATACTGAGGTAGTAGTAATTGCCGAGGCAGATAAACTTGTGGGTGAAAAGAAATATGATGATGCCATAAAGTTTATTGAATACGCTCTTGATGGTTATCCGGAAAATAAAACTCTTACTGCGAAAATCGATGAAATCGAAAAAGGCAGACCTACTTTCCTTAAAGATTTAACAGAGTCTTCAAAATCGAAAAATTATCGGCATTTAGAAGCTACAGCTACAGGCGCGGAGTTTTATGGTTGCTTCGTCCTTGACCCGGGTCAGGATGAGAGCAAAACGGCAATTGCGGAATATGACTTGGAAAAAAAGTATGGTAAATTTACCGCAACCTTTGCACCTAATGGAGCTACTAACGAAAAAGAAAAGTTCACAATTGAAATTCTTGTTGACGGAAAAGCAGTTAAAACAATCAAAAACTTTACATACAAAAGCAAAAATGAAAAAGTTGAACTTGATATAACAGATGCAAGTAAAATTGAGATAAGAGTTAAATCAACTGATTGGAATGATTACAACTATATTAATATGTTTGATGTTTGTCTGTATAAATAATTAAATATTTCAGATAGGGCAGAGGTGCTTTTGGGCATCTCTGCTTTTTTTATTTTATTTTTTAAAAAATAAGTTAAATTTCTTCTTGACAATTGCTTGACAATGGTATAGAATATATACTCAACTATAATGGATTATTAGTGTTAGTATGTTTTTTCGCAAGAAGAAAAAGCCACTAAAATCCCTTAAAAATAGCGTTAATTATTTCTTTTTTGACTGTTTTTTCAAGCGGTAAAAAAGAATTTTAATAAGAACGGAGTGATGT
>JAZSFV010000085.1:0-9575 GCA_045532395.1 Acutalibacteraceae bacterium | reverse complement strand
ACAACAGGTCAGGCTATTGACCTTACAAATGCAACAGTAAGTCTTGAAGTTAAAGACCCCAATTCACCCGCTATCTTCACAGAACTTAAAGCTGCAATCATCCAGACACCTGCTTATGAAGAATCATTCTACACTGTAGATTCTTACAAAGCATATAAAGATGCACTTGCAGTAGCTAATGAAGTAATTACTCATGAAGGTGAGTACACAGTTAAAGAACAGTACATCATCGACGATGCAACTCAGGCTCTCGTAGATGCTTATAAAGCACTTGAACTTTTACCTGCAACTACGAAACCTCTTGAAGATGCGCTTGCAAAAACACCTGATAATCCTGCTGATTACTACACATCAGCAACTTATGAGGCATATGCAGAAGCAGTAGCAAAAGGTCAGTCAATTCTCAATGAAAGTGGTCTTACAATTGCTGATAACTTCAGAATTAACGCAGCAGCAGAAGCTATTAATAAAGCATACGATGCGTTGACACTCAGACCTTTCTCATACAAAGCTCAGATGGAAGCTGCCCTTTCAGCCGGCACAAAGTATGATGCAAGTTTCTACACAGAGGATACTTATGCTGAATATACACGTTATTACGATGCACTTGTAGAATTTAAAAACAGCGATCCGACATTCCTCAATGACGCAGAAGGTATGGACCTTATCTTTTCACTCAACCAGGCTCGTAATGCACTCGTGCTTAAAGATGCTGATACATCTCCCATCATTGAAGCTCTTGGTACAGAGCTTGAATATGATGCAAGCTTCTATACAGACGAAACATATGGTGAATATCTGTTGGCAATAGATGCAGCAAATGCAATTCTCGCTGAAGATAATCTCACAATCGTTGACAACGACAGAATCATCGAAGCAGCAGATGCAATTTATGCAGCTATTGAACTGCTTGAATTCAAACCTTTCTCATATTACGAATTGATTGATGAAGCACTTAATACATGGTTCTATGAAGGCGCTGATGAAGAATATACTATTGAATCAATCGATAACTTCTGGAATGCATATATCGAACTTGAGTCATTCTATTACTCAGGCGAAGAGTTAGATATCAGAGATGACGAAGAAGCATTAAGACTTATCAATAACCTCAGAGATGCTCTTGACAATATGCAGTATGTTCCTGCAGACCTTACACTTCTCGAAGAAGCACTCGGTCTTGAAACTCTTGATGAAGAGCTCTACGATGAAGAAACATATCAGGTATATAAAGATGCTCTTGCAGAACTTGATGCTTATGGTGAAGATTATTACTGGACACTTGCAGAGCAGGATATAGTTGATGGCATTGCACAGAATATTATCGATGCTCACAAAGCACTCCAGCTCAAACCCTTCACAAAACTTGAAGATCTTAACAATGCAATTGCAGTAACTCCCGAATATGATTCAACATATTATATTCCTGAAGTTTATGCTGAATACGAAGAAGCTCTTGCAGTAATCGAAGATATGATTGCAAATGCTGACAGTCTCACAATCCTTGATGACGCTGCAGCACTTGAAGCAATTGATAACTACAATGCAGCTCTTGAAGCACTTAAATCAGCATGGGCAGATGCAAATTATGCAGATGTTGAAGCAGCAATCGGCGAAGCAGATGCACTTGACAGAGACATCTACACAAACTTTGAAATTGTTGATAAAGCAATTGAAGATGTAGTTTACGGGCTTAATATTCTTGAACAGGATACAGTAGATGGCTACGCAGCAGCAATCCGCGAAGCAATTAAAAACCTTGAGAAGAAACCGGGTGACTACATAGTAGTTGAAGATGCAATTGAAGCATCAGCACAGAAAATTGCTGAAATGCAGGCAACGGGTATCGAACTTGACCCAGCAACAGTAGACGCTCTCAATGCAGCAATCGATAACGTTGTTTACGATCTTGATATTACAAAACAGGACGTAATTCAGGGTTATGCAGATGCAATCATTGCAGCTACTGAAGAACTTGATTTCGTTTCAACAATCGTTCTTAAAGCTGATTCTGTTGCAACAATCAACGATAAAGCATACATCAGAGGACTTACAGAAATTTGGTCAGAAGACGAAATTATTTCTCAGTTCGATGTATATGGTAAAGATACAAGAATTGTTGTAACACCCACAATTAACGGTTACGGTACAGGTACTCTTGTTCAGCACTTTGATGGTGAAGAACTTGTTAAAGAATACGTAGTTATTGTTGACGCTGATGCAAACGGTGACGCATTCGTTGATGCTATTGACGTAACAATCGTTGCAGCACTCATTAATGAGTTTGAAGAACCTGAAACAGAATACATTATGGCAGCTATTGACCTTTGTGAAGACGGCTGGCTTGACGCAATCGACCTTACAGTTGTTATCAATATTGCTAATATGTCATTCTGATTAAACTTAGCTAATCAAAAAACGCTACAGTGAAAACTGTAGCGTTTTTATGTTAACATACACATAATTAAAGCCACCCTTGAGAAGCTTTCCAGGGTGGCTTCTTGTTTTAAATTTTAAATTTATTTCCAATAATCAACTTCATGTGGAAGATCTATATTTTTTGACTTAAATACGGGATCCAAGCCTTTTTTGCGTTGAGTCTCATAATCTTTTAAAGCTCTGATTGCGTATTTGCCAAGGTAGATGATAACAGGCATATTTATAAGTGTCATCGCACCCATTGTTATATCTGCTATGCCCCAAAGTAAGTCTGCTGAAAGTCCTGCACCAATAAAAATAACGAGCGAAGCAATTATCTGATAAGTTCTCATGAATTTCTTGCCTGGTTGTCGTTTCAAAAGGAATGCAAAGCAGTTGTCAACGTAATAAAAATTTCCGAGTAGTGTTGTAAATGCGAATAAAATCATCGCTATTGTAATAAATATTGGTCCGAAAGAACCAAGTGTTGTTGTCAGTGCTTCCTGAACATAAGGCGCACCCTGAAGCTCTTCAGCTGGTTCAATACCTGAACTCATGCACATGAATGCTGTTGCTGTGCACACAAGAAGTGTGTCAATAAATACTGAAAGAATCTGAACAAGACCTTGCTTTACGGGGTGGTTTACTTCTGCTGAAGCAGATGCGTTAGGTGCTGAACCTACACCGGCTTCATTACTGAATAAACCTCTTTTGATACCGTACATTACGCATGACCCTGAGAATCCGCCGAAAATTGAAGATAAATCAAATGCTTCAGAAAAGATTCTTCCGAAAATGGAGGGGAGCAATTGGAAGTTCATTGCAACAATAATAAGTGAAATCAAAATATAGGCGATGCCCATAAGCGGTACAAGAAAACTTGTTGCTTTAATAATTCTCTTACCTCCACCCATGAGACATAATGCAACGAAAAATGCAACAATCAGACCGATTATCCATGGCGTATATGTTTCGTTATAAAATGAATAACCAGAAAAAGTTGACTGAAGGTTATATGATGCAAGCATGTTAAAGCCGAAGGCATAAGTAACAATAATAAGCACAGCAAAAACGGATGCGAGCACACGTGATTTAAATGCTGATTGTATGTAGTAAGTCGGTCCGCCGTAACAGCCGTCAGGCCCTTTCTTTTTATATATCTGTGCCAACGTACTTTCAATGAAGGCGGAGGCACCGCCGATAATGGCGATTATCCACATCCAGAACACAGAGCCGAATCCACCCAGACAAAGTGCGGTCGAAACGCCGATAATGTTTCCTGTACCTACGCGTGAAGCGGTTGAAACAATCAGAGCCTGGAAAGACGAAACACCTTTGCCGTCTTTTGGTTTTTCAGTAACAGCCCTGATCTGTTCTTTAAAAAGTCTGAACTGAACAAACCTTGTTCTGATAAGAAAGTAAAGACCGCCGAGCAGAAGCAATATAATCAGGATGTAACTGTATAGTACATCGTTGACGCTTGATATAATTTTTTCTAACATCTATCTTCCTCCTTTATACAAAAAAAGACCTTGAAAAACAAGGTCAATTTGTGGAGCTGGTGACGGGAATCGAACCTGCAACCTGCTCATTACGAATGAGCTGCTCTGCCATTGAGCCACACCAGCATGTTAAACAATTATACATAAAATTTAATAGAATTGCAACACTTTTTTAGAAAATATTTTGCAAATATATGTTATAGTATATACAAGAGAAAGCTGCAAATATAAAGAAAAATTGCAAATATAAACTTTCTCTTGATTTATTGTTAAAATTAGTGTAATCTATATAATTGAAAGGAATGATATTTTTATGAACACTAAAAAATTAATTGCAATTTTACTTGCATTGGTGACGGTGCTTGCTATTACAGCTGCCTGCAGTAAAGAAAAGAATGAAGAAGAAGTAGCTACAATTGTAGATGAAAACGGAAAAGTTGTTGAAACTGTAAGCTATTCAGTAGAATATGTTGTTGATGAAAACGGTGATAAAGTTATTAATAAGGACACACTTGAGCAGGAAACAATTATTCACCACTTCGTTGAAGTAACTGATAAAAATGGTGTCGCAGTTACCGGTAAAGACAACGAAAAAGTAACACAGGAATATACAACAGAATTTGACTTCAGCGAAATGACAACAGTTGAAGTTGAAACATTACCTCAGGGTAAACCCGTTGAACAGAACAAAAAGCTTCTTGAAAAAGCATTCTCATCAGGTGCTTTCTATATGGAAATGTCAGTTGAAAACGAACTTAAAATGCCTATGAAAATGACTTTTGCTACAAGTGGTGAGAATCTCTATTTTGCATTTGATATCAACCTTGGTTTTGTTAAGATGGGATATGGTGCATTGCAGAAAGACGGCAAATCATACGCAATCGATAAGACAAATAAACAGTATTGTGTATCTGATTCTGCAACATCGAACACTGCTGACATTGAAGACATGTTGTCAACAATCGTTGTAGACAGTAATGCAAATTATATCAAGTCTTCTGAAGTAACATTTAAAGGCAAAGCATATATCTGCGAAGAATATAAAACACAGTTTGGTGTATCAAAATACTATTTTGATAAGAATACTGAAGCACTCAGCAGAATTGAACATCAAAATTCAGACGTTGGTAACGTAATTGTTGTTGACAAATTCGTCAGAAATCCCGGCGACAGTTATTTTGCAGTTCCTTCAGGATACAAAAAAGTATCAGAAGAAGAATTCAACAAATCATTTGAACAATCATTTGGTTCACTTCCTTTTTAATTAAATGAGTAATACAGTTATTATAACAGGTGCTTCAGGTGGCATAGGTGGTGCAATTGCACGTAAATTTGCCGCAAACGGTTGGAATGTCGGCTTAATGTACAACGCTTCTTTAACTGATGCGCAAGCCCTTGAAAGCGAACTTAAAACTTACGGTGTCAATGTATACTCAGGTAAATGTGATATATCTGACACGAAACAAGTTGAAAATTATTTTAATTGTGTAAAAAAATCGCTCGGCACTATTGATGCTCTCGTCAATAATGCCGGCGTGGCTTTACAGAAACTTTTCACAGATGTAACTGATGAAGAGGCGCAGAAAATTTTCGACATTAATGTTAAAGGCACTTTCAGTTGTGCAAAAGCTGTTTTGCCGGATATGATTAATAATAAAAAAGGCAAAATTGTTAACATATCTTCGATGTGGGGACTGTGCGGAGCTTCATGTGAAGTTCATTATTCTGCATCAAAAGCTGCAGTTATTGGTTTCACAAAGGCTCTTGCGAAAGAAGTTGCTCCTTCATCTGTTAATGTCAATTGTGTGGCTCCCGGGCTTATCACAACGAAAATGAATTCAAATATAAGTGCCGATGACCTTAAAGCATTTATTGATGAAATTCCGTTAATGAGAGCAGGGGATGGAACAGATGTTGCAAATGCTGTGTATTTTTTGTGTTCAGCTGAATCAGATTACATAACGGGGCAGGTAATTTCTGTTGATGGTGGCATGATTATATAAATTTTTCAACTTTTTTATTTGAAATAATAAAAATCACTTGATTTTTGTGAAGATTTATGGTAAATTTATTAGGATATATAATTACTTCCGAAATTGGAGGAATGTCAAATGGCAAATTGTCCTAACTGTGGTGTTAAACTTAAGAAAACTAACTGGAAACCTAATTGTCCTAATTGTAATGTAAACATATTCTACAATGGCATGCAGGAACGTCTTGAACAGGACGTAGTTACAGCTGAAAAATCTCTCAACAGAATGTATGGCATGCTCGACAGAGCAAAGGCATCTTATATAGGCTCAAAACTTGCAATCTGGAGAATTGTTTTAAGCCTTCTTCCAATCGGACCGTTATTCTTGCCTCTTGCAAAGGTAAGCATTAAAAGTGTGTTTGGTGTAGATGCAGTGTTTAATATTGACGCTATTAAACTTTACGAAACAGTGTCTTCACTTGATTTTGGTGTGTTAGGTTTGATTTCTCACCCGTCATTTACTGTGCCGATTATATTCTTTGCATTGTCAATTGTATTTATGGCACTTGGTGCTGTTGCTTCACTTGTAGGATTTATCCTTATTTTCCTTTCATGTGCTCCCAAAGGCATCCAGCGTAACCTTGGATTCTCAATCAGTGCACTTTCTTGCTATGTGCTTGGTGGTGTATCTTTCCTTATCTCAGGTTCACAGTTCGCATCAATTCTCGGTGCAGATTCATTCCATGCAACAATTTCATTCGGTTACCCGATTCTTCTTGTTTTAGCGATTGCTCCTATTGTTATTAATCTTATGATTAAGAAAAATCCGATAGTAGTTGTTTCATCTGCTGAAAAGAGAAAGAAAGAAATTGCAGAAAAAGCTGCTCAGATGGCTGCTGACATTGAAGAAGCTCAGAAGAAAGAAGCAGAACAGAGAATGATTGAAGAAGCATACGCAGCAGAACAGGCGAAAAAAGAAAATAAATAATAGTTAAAACTGGCACCGAAGGCTTTAGTAGTCTTCGGTGTGTTTTTTTATTTTCAGGCGCAATATTTGCTTTCTTTTGAAAATAATATATTGCAATTAATTGTTAAAGAGTGTATAATAAAATGGCAAATAATCATTTTTGATTACTTTCGGTTAATTGATGTTTTGCAAAAAAATAAAAGCCTTATAACAATAAGTTACAAGACTTAAAATGGTGCGGATAACAGGGGTCGAACCTGCACGGGGTTTACCACCAGATCCTAAATCTGGCGCGTCTGCCAATTCCGCCATATCCGCAAGACTCATATATTATATCAAATAATTTCAGATTTATCAACATCTTTTTTTAAAGGAGAATTTATATGGAAACTAGATGGACCAAAACGGTTAATAAGGAAGCACCCCTTCCTGAATATCCCAGACCGCAGATGCGAAGAAATATCTGGGCTAATCTTAATGGTCAGTTTGATTATGCAGTTAATGATTCTATGGAAGTTTTTCCTGAAGAATATGAAGGTAAAATTACTGTTCCTTTTGCTATTGAAGCGCCTCTTTCAGGCGTTGAAAAAAGACTTGACCCCATGGATATTTTGTGGTATCACAAAACTTTTGTTATTCCCGAAGAATTTGAATCCAAACATGTAATTCTTCATTTTGGTGCAGTTGACTGGGAATGCAGAGTTTATATCAACGGACAGTTTGTTGGCGGTCATACCGGTGGATATTGTCCTTTCAGCTTTGATATTACTGAATATCTTACAGATGGTGAAAATGAACTTCATGTTTCTGTTTTTGACCCTACAGATAAAGGTTGGCAGCAGAGAGGCAAGCAGGCTATCAAACAGAAAGGTTTCTGGTATACCCCCACTACAGGTATCTGGCAGACTGTATGGCTTGAAGCAGTTGATGAAAAACACATTACTTCAATTAAATTAACTCCTGATATTGATGAATATTGTGTTCATGTTGATGTAGAAACAACCGCAGAAACTGATTATGAAATTGTTGCTACTGTTTTTGATGATGACCAGGAAGTTGTTGTTTCATCAAAAATCAGTTGTGTTGACGTTATTCCCATGAAACGTTTTAAACTCTGGACACCTGAAAAGCCAAACCTCTATAATGTAATGTTTGAACTTTACTATGATGGTTTGCTTGTGGATACAGTAGTCAGTTACTTTGGTATGCGTAAATTCTCAGTAGAGAAAGACGATAACGGACTTCCGCGTTTGTTCCTTAATAATAAACCATATTTCCAGATTGGTCTTCTTGACCAGGGATACTGGCCTGACGGTGTAATGACACCGCCTACAGATGAGGCGATGATTTTTGATATCAAAGTTATGAAATCACTTGGTTTCAACATGCTCAGAAAACACATCAAAGTTGAGCCTCTTCGTTGGTATTATCATTGCGATAAAATCGGCATGATTGTATGGCAGGATATGGTAAGCGGTGCAAAACATCCCGGTGATTTTGTTGTAGGCGTACTTCCTTTCTTACAGGTTAAAGTTAAAGATAATGCTTACGCTCTCTTTAATCGTAACGAGAAAGCATGGAGAGACCAGTTTGAAGAAGAACTTGAACAGATGATGAGCACGCTTCATAACTGTGTTTCAATCGGTTGCTGGGTGCCTTTCAATGAAGGTTGGGGCCAGTTTGACGCAAAGAGAATTGCAGAAAAAGTAAAAGCTATTGACCCGTCGCGTGTTGTTGACCATGCAAGCGGCTGGTTTGACCAGAATGGCGGCGATTTAAGAAGTATGCACAGATACGTTGTGCCCGTAACAAAAGGAAGGTCTGACAGCAGAGCGTTTGTTGTGTCTGAATTCGGTGGATATTCAAGAATTGTTCCGGGTCACACAATGAACGAAAAGAAAGCATTTGGTTACCTTATGTACAAAGATAAAGCATCTTTGACGAAAGCATATGAAAAACTGTTCAACAAACAGATTATACCTCTTGTAAGTAAAGGTTTGAGTGCAGTTGTATATACTCAGCTCAGTGACGTTGAAAACGAAACAAACGGCATTATGACTTATGACCGCGATATAATGAAACTTGATAATGAAACGATTATCAAACTCAATAAAAGGTTGTTCTCAATTCTTGTAAGATAGGGTGAAAAACTTGGCTGAAAAATCAAGTTCAAAACAAAAACTTTTAAGTCTGATTGATATTTTTGAAAAGTTGACAGACGAAAACAATATTATATCTACAAATGAAATTGTTGATGAACTTGCCAAGAGGGGAATAATGGCTGAAAGAAAGTCAATTTATTCCGATATTGCTCTGCTGATTGAAAATGGCTATGATATTATAAAAGTAAAAACTCCCAAATCAGGATATTTTCTTGCTTCACGTAATTTTCAGTTGCCTGAAGTAAAGCTTATAATTGATGCCATTCAGTCTGCAGACTTTATCACTCCGAAAAAAACTCAGGAATTGATTGAGAAAATCGGCTCGTTGGTAAGCGAAGACCAGTTTGAAATGCTTAAAAGTCAGCTCAGCATCTCAAACCGTGTCAAGACAATGAATGAAGAGATTTTTTACACGATAGATGTTCTTAACCGTGCTATTGAAGAGAAAAAACAAGTGTCTTTCAATTACGTAAGACATAAAATTGAAGCAGGTAAAAAAATCATCATGGCTTCACGCGAATTTGTTGTTAATCCCTATGCTCTTGTGTGGTCAA
>JAZSFV010000098.1:0-5483 GCA_045532395.1 Acutalibacteraceae bacterium | reverse complement strand
ATGACCACGCATGGGTTTGCCGTTCTTTGACATTTTGAATCTTTTCTTTGCACCGCTGTGCGTCTTGATTTTAGGCATTTTATTTTCCTCCTTAATAATTACTTACCTGATTTGGGGGCAAGGAACATAAGCATTGAACGTCCCTCTACCTTTGCCGGTTTTTCAACGTTTGCGTTTTCGCTGAGAGCCTCGGCAAATCTCTGCATGGGAACAAGACCTAACTCTGTGTGAGCCATTTCACGTCCTCTGAAACGGATTGAAACCTTGACCTTGTTGCCCTGCGCCAAGAATTTTTTTGCATGATTAACTTTAGTTTCAAAGTCATGCGTGTCAATGTTAAGAGAGAGGCGGATTTCCTTGATTTCAATAACACGCTGGTTTTTCTTTGCCTCTTTTTCACGCTTTGTCTGTTCAAAACGATATTTTCCGTAGTTGATGATTTTACAAACGGGAGGCTGAGCCTGGGGGGCAATCTTGACTAAGTCAAGCTCTCTTTCCTCGGCAATTTTAAGTGCCTCTGCGGGAGACATGATTCCCAATTGTTCACCGTCGTCAGTAATTACTCTGACTTCTTTATCACGGATTTCCTCATTGATTTGCAGTTCTTTTGTACTAATGTTAAAGCACCTCCAAAAAAAAATCGCGGCACGAAAACTCGCCCGCAACACGCAAAACGGCACAATGCACCGCTAAAAAACGTATTGACCTTCGTACGAAACTTGAGTTTCCGCAGGTGAGAGCGATTTCGCTTCTACTTCAATGTGCAGATATGATACCACAACACACTTCATTTGTCAATAGTTTTTCACAAAATTTTGTAAATACTATTGCACTTCAAAAAACGCTGTGATATTATTACATTAACATTATAAAGGGAGTGTTACATAATGTCAAGCATTAAAACTGTTGAGAAAAAAGACAGTGCATTGAAAAACATAATCGTCGTTCTTCTGGGCGCATTGCTCATGGGCTTCCTGTGGAGAATCCGCGGAACAAACGGCTGGGGCTCATCATGGGGGCTTCTTAATGCAGGCGCAATTTTCTCGCTTTTCATCGTTACAATCATCGGTGACAGAAAGAAATCAAGCCTTATGTGGATTGGTATTTCTTCATTGCTTTTCATGCTCACCGTTCCTACATGGGGCACATTCCTGGACCAGATTACAGGATATCTTTCTGCTTCATACATCGGTGCAGACGGAGTTGAAAATCCCCTTGTGCCTGTAACTTACTTCATTCCCCAATGGGAAGCAGTTGTTATCATGTTTATTTTAGGCTTCGGTCTTGCAACCCTCTGGGGCATTATGATAGGCAGGTCTCTGAGCGACAAGCAGTGGAAGATAAAAGATTTTGTGCTTCTTATTGCAGTTTTCATGGCTGCAATGTATGCTTCACGTGCAACACTTGCCCACACACTTGCAAGCCTTATCCAGCCCGAAGCATTAAAGCTTTTTGAAGAAGGACTTACTTTCAAGGGCATAGAATTTGAAACCGTTTACCAGATTTACATGGAGCATTTTGACGACATGTCATGGGCAAAGAAAATCACAGGCGGCAGAAACTATTTTGCACTTGTTGAAACAATTTCAATTGCTATCGGCGGCATCGTTTCAATGATAGTTACAAGATTTATGATTAAAGACAAGAGAGCTGCAAACATGGGCTTTATCACATCTTGTGCATTTGGTTTCGCAATTACAGTTGCAGACTTGTTCTTCTATTTCTTCGACAGTACAAACGGCGTTTCAGGCGCAAGAGAAAATATTGCCGCATGGTCATGCTGGGAATATTTCACAGGCTTCTTTGCAGGACTTATCATCACTGCAGCGGTTGTTATTTACAAAAACAAGCTTGGCGAAGATATCAGAGAAAAAGCATTTTCAACAGCACCTGCAAAAATATCAGACCTGCTTACTTTCCTTTTGGGATATGTAGTTGTTCTGGGCATCAACATTGTCCGTCCCGTGCTTGACAGACTTGAAGACACAGACTTCCACATTCCTGCAATTATTATTGCTTTTATCGGTGCAGTTGTGTTTATTGTTCTTTCAATCAAAAAATACGGCGTTGACCTTGAAAACTCAACACAGAAATCATACGCTTACAAATCACTTCTTGTTATGATGGTTTACATGTTCTGCATTTACATGTTTACTGACTTTACAAACAAGGGCGCAAACATCCTGTCAGTTACAAGCCTTCACAACATCGCAATGGTAGTTTCATTTGTAATTCTCGTAATTTACTTTGCCGTGAACGTGAAGAAAACATTGAAAGACGATAAATAAGAAACAAAAAATAAACGGGACTGTAGTTTTCGCTACAGTCCCTTATTTTTTTAACCTTGCTTAGTCTTTACATACATGTTGCCGAGATATCTCTGCACTCTGTAGAAGAAATTGAATACGTGGTAAATTTTTTCGTTTTCAAGCAAATCTTCTTTGCCTGTATTTTCAAGCACCATATGTTCTCTGTAAAGCAAATCCACAACCTGACTGCTGTAAGACCTGAACTTTGTTGCGTTTTCTATGGAGTAGAAATTATAGCCTGACTTTCCGTCTGAGGTTGAACGCATGGAATTGAGAAGATTGATTTCACCGCCTGACATGATGTAGGCATAATCTGTTTTTGAAGAACCGTCAAGACCTACGTTTATTAAAACTGCCTTACTGTCTTTTGAATTAAGAAAAGTTTTTCCGCCATAGATGAATGTGTTGAAAACAGTCACATCTTCGCATGAATCAAGAATTATAAAGTCTGTGTGAACTCTTGTGATGGGGATAAAGACAAAATCAAAAAGCTTGTCTTCGGTGAATCTGTTCTGAAGCTGGGGGATATCGAATTTATTGTAGCCGTTACGGGGCAAGGTGTTGCCGTTCTGCAGACAACCCTCAACGTAAACATCTTTACAATCTTTGAAACTGAACATAGATTCGTAGCAACAGCCTACTACCTTTTTGATAAAAGCATTATCTGAATTTTCAAGCTTTATTCCACAGCTTGCAAGGGTCAGGAAGCAGTTTACAATGTAGATATTGTCAGAAGAACTGTAAACTATAGGTGAAGTCTGATGATAATTACCGCTTGCATCTGTGGGTGCATTCAGGGCAAAGTCGATTCTTATTCCGTTCAGGCCTGAATTGTCGCCGTCAAGAGTTATAAGTGGTTCACAATTTTTATCATAGCCGTAGCTGGGAACTATGAGCGTGCCGTTACTGTTTCCACCCTGACAACGTGTGGGAACGGATGAAGAACCGCGAAGTTCAACCCCTGCAGGAATTTTCACGGGGTTATCAAACCTGTAAAGTCCGCCCGGAAGATAAACCACACCACCTGTTTTTCCCGCTTCGTCAAGCATTTTCTGAACATCCGCTGATGCATCGGTTTTGCCTGATTTATCTGTATTTACCACATATAAAATACTTTCAACCTTGTGGTAACTGCGGTCATATTGAGGTGCGAATGAAGAAGTGTCTGTTTTGTATTTACGGATATTTGTGCCCTTTGTTTTGCCGATAACTTCAACGTTTGTGAGCACCATGGCGGTGTTGCCCGGGTGGTAAATTGCGTATTTTTCGCCCTCAATAACGCCGTTTACAATGCCCGTACCCCATGAAAGACCACGGTGGACAATAATGCCTTCGGGGGCATAGAAGCCGTAATCGCAATCGGTTATGTAAAGGTCTGTGAAGATACCGCTGTAAGAATATCTCATAGGCTCTCTTAACACGATGCCGTATAATCTGTCGGATATTTTTATATCTGCAAACTGTGGCCATTCAAGGTCGCCCATGACGATACCGCAACCGTTTCTGCGTGTGTATCCGTCAATATCGTTTTCAGCGGGAGCGTTGAATTCTTCCCCTGCTTCTGCCCAGTATTTATTGTCGATATAAAGAGTTTTTATTGTGTCAACATCGGCTGAATTGTAAGAGTTAAGCCCTTCAAACAAGCATGTGCCTTTTACGTTTTCGATGTTGAGCATTTCGTGGCATTCATAAATGCCGTTTTCACATTCGGCACTTGCACCGATACCTCTGTAGGAATTTATGAGAGTACAGTTTTTAATTGTGCTGAGCATGTAATCGTCATTGCCCGTTACATAAAAAGTAAAGGGATAAGGTTTTACGTTTTCAATATCCTGATGGGGATACCATACTGTAAGCCCCACCGCACCTGCACTTGCACCAACGGTAATAAGAGCAGGATTCATGGTGTCCTGACTCTGAACGTCGGCAATAATAATTGTGCCGTAGTTTTTGCCTTTGTCGGGGTCTTCATAGTCACCACGCAATGTAACAAACTGGCGGATGTGGATATTGCCCGTAACTCTGTATTTACCTGCAGGAAGAAAGACTGTGCCGCCACCATTCTTTTCGCAGTCGTCAATTGCTTTCTGGATAACCTGAGTGACGTCAGTTTCGCCCGTATTGTCTGCATTATACGGAGAATCAGTCACCACAATATCTGCAACGACCACATCTTCTGTGGGGTAAACAGTTTCGACTATTTTCGGACTGATTTCGTTTTCTGCTGCAAAGCAAGGAATCGGAAGAGCCGTGATTATAGCGAAGCTCATAAGCACACATAAAAACTTTTTCATATTTTTTCACCTCGGATTGATTCTACCATAATTAAAAGAAAATGTAAACGTTGACTTTTTAAATAGTGTGTGATACCCTTTAAACAAGGAGTGATACTATGTCAGGATACACCAATATATATCATGAAAAAGGCGAAAACCAAAGCTTCTGCTACAGAAGCGGTAAAATGGTTTACGAAGAAATGTTTTATAACGGCGGACTCATTGCATGCGGTTGGAATGCAGCAGGATATCCGCTTAATCTTCTTGAGAAATGCTCTGCAAGAATCGACAAAAGACGTTTTCCCGAGCCTTACGCTTTCAACATTGAAATAGACGGTCAGAGCGTTGACTACAACCTTGAGTTTGTAAATTTTGAAGAAACAAAAGAAGAAGACACAACAAAAAGCGTGCTGACACTTAAGAGTAAAATCAAGCCCGTAATTATAAAAATACACACTCTGCTTGATTCAACGGCTATGTTTACCCGCTTTGTTGAAATAGAAAACCTTTCTGACACATGCCTTAATTTAAGCAGACTTTCACTCATAGGCGGACCTATGGAAGTGATGGAGCTTGAAAAATTTACTGAAAGCAGAAAACTTGAAGATTTTTATTCTTTGGGCTATTTCAGAAACGACAACTGGGGCAGAGAGGGCGAATTTGTGTGGGAAAAATTAAACCCTGAAGTGACTTCAATAGGCACTCGCTTCAACCGCGACAGATTCAGACACCCCATGGTATTTCTGAGAAACAACCTGACAGGTAAAATATGGTTTATGCAGATTGGCTGGTCAGGGGGTTGTAAATTCAACTTTGATTATAACGCACAGCCTGACAGAAGCGTTACACGTCTTTCATATTCTGCACAAATCACTTCACATAACCCCATGCTTGTTAT
>JAZSFV010000148.1:0-9960 GCA_045532395.1 Acutalibacteraceae bacterium | reverse complement strand
TATGTCTTCCATAGGAACAACCTGAGCATATCCGCCGCCTGCTGCACCGCCTTTAACGCCGAAAACGGGGCCGAGAGAAGGCTCTCTCAAAGCAAGAACTGCATTTTTGCCGATTTTGTGCATAGCCTGACCGAGACCGATGCTTGTTGTTGTTTTACCTTCGCCTGCAGGAGTGGGGTTAATTGCAGTTACAAGAACAAGTTTGCCGTCTTCATTATCCTTGATTTTTTCAAAAAGTTCTTTGGGGAGCTTTGCCTTATATTTGCCGTAAGGCTCAATAAGGTCAGAGTCAAGACCCATTTTTTCTGCAATTTTTGTGATGGGGACTAATTTCGCACCTTGTGCGATTTCAATGTCTGTAAGCATTTTTTATTCCTCCGTTTTATTTATTGTCTGTTATTAAGTTCAGCATATTGCAATACGTTTCTGCTCATGTATAATACGAGCGTTGCTACAATAACGTTTGCTACTGCCGCTAAAACGTAAATTGACCATAAATCAATGAAATACATTTCGTTAAGAACTATTGCCAGGATAATTGCAGGCAAAGCAAATATCATTGTGAAAATAAAGTAGAGTATCAATGAAAGTGCTTTGATTGCAAAACTGCCGAAAAATCTTTCCGCAAAAAGATTTGTTGCCGTGAAAAGAATTCCGCAGGAAATTCGAAGTATTATAAGACCTACAATTTCTGCAGGCTCCAATTCAAGAATCAGACCTACAATTATGAAAAGTATTACCGCTTCAATTGTGATTTTAACAAAACTTTCTTTCAGGCAGTTGAAAAGTTTTTTCATCGGGCTTTCAGGGATTAGGTAAACATAAGGCATAATAAGCTCTTTTACCCATCTGCCCAGAGCCACAGAGAAAATCTGCATGTAAATTGAAAGTACAATTACGGGTAAAACACCCATTGATTTGAAAATAAAACTGAAGCCGCATATTACTGCCATATAAACGAGTGTGGGCACATCAAACAGAAAAGCCTTTGCACGCCTTGATTCCAGACGGTGCTTGTGGTAGAAAACATCTGAGCCGTTTCCTGCACCGATTCCTGTTTTACCTACCTTTACATTCTGGGGCACTGCTTCTGTAAGCTTACCTTCTTTTTTTGCAGTAATTGCGCTGAATGAAGCTTCGGTTGCTTTCAATACGTCTTCGTAATAGTCTGTCTGCTTAACTTTTACAAGAATAACCATAACAACTACATACAAGAGCATTAAAACTGAGCCAAGGACGATGTAGAGAATATTCGGCTCGTCTGAAAAAATTCCCGAAATAATCATTCTTCCCCAACCGACAACGGGGAAAAGCATAGATGGTAACTCTGAAGTTACTTCAACTAACCCATCAGGGATTGAGTAGGGTGATAATTTATATCCGTTAAGGACAATAAGTCCTACATAAGCTGCTGCAATCGTGATAAATGCCCATTTTGCAATGGTTCTTTTTTTATCGTCAGAGCTTGTTAAGATATAAATTACCATAGCAGTCAACTGTCCGCAGAAAGTAACGACTGCGTAAAGTAAAAACACAACTAACAGAAACCTGAAGTCAACACCGTAATAGGTGTGAATCGTTGTGTATTGGAATAATATAAAGAAGCCGAGCAAAAGGTTTGTCCCCATTTGCTGAATAAGCCCGTAAACCAGTATGGGAATCGGTTTCAGGGGCGATGAAAACATTAAATTCACATCGCTCATGGAAAACAGACTTGCACCTTTTGAAATTCCGCTGAATGCCGTAAGCACATAAGATATGCCGAAAAGCACAAGGCAGATTGAAAACAATTCTTCAATAGGGCGGGTGTAATACATTACCCCTGCATTGTTGCCTGATAATAAGGTAACCCCAAGCATAGCAACTATAACAACTATAAAAAGCAGTTGTGATGGCTTCTTTACGATTGAAAGGATTTTGTTTTTAAATCTTGTTGTAAGCACGTAAAGAAGAGGGTTACTCATTTGTTTTACCCTCCGTAATTTCAAAGAACAGTTCTTCAAGGCTCTTTGCGCTGTCTTCGGAATCGTTTTTCTTTGTTGCGGCAAATGAACCGTTAATCATGATGTTTGCAACGTCCCAATAGTTTTCAACGCTGTCTATCATGTGGGTGCTGATAAGCACGCTTGCACCTGCATTTTTAAGTTCAACAAAAATTTCTTTAAGTTCCTTTATAGCATGAGGGTCAAGACCTACCATAGGCTCGTCGAAAATTATGCATTTGGGCTTGTGGCAGAGAGCGCATATTATAGAAAGTTTCTGCTGCATGCCTTTTGAAAGCTCTTTGCCGAGTTTATCTTTCTTGTCGGTCATTTCAAAACGCTCAAGAAGACTTTCTGCATATGCTCTTTCGTCGCACTTGTAAGCACGCATGATAAACTCGATATGTTCACTCACCGTCAGCATATCATAAACTGCAGGCATTTCAGGAATATAACCTAAAAGCTTTTTAGCCTCAATTGACTTGTTGTCATGGCCGTCAATTTCGATAACTCCTTCAAAACGGAGAAGACCGGTAATGCATTTTATAAGTGTTGATTTACCTGCACCGTTAGGTCCGAGGAGAATTGCGATTTCGCCGTCGTTTACATTGAAATCAATATCGTTGTTGGCTACGAATTTGCCGTATTTTTTGGTAACTCCCTGTATGGAAATCATTTATTTTACCTCTTTTCCGTCATAGAAAACACGTGTGTTTTCGTTTGCGTTTTCAAGATGGTAGTTTTTAAGCTTGCCGTTTTCCCATTCAATGTCAACAGTTACGTTGCCCTTTGCCTTAAGACCTTTGACAGAGCCGTTTGCCCATGATGTGGGAAGAGCAGGGAGAAGGTAGATATCGTTTTTGATGCTTCTCATAAGCATTTCTGTGATACCGCTTGTTGCACCAAAGTTACCGTCAATCTGGAAAGGCGGATGAGCGTCAAACATGTTTGCGTATGTGCCGCCGCCTCTGTAAATAGTTTTTGTATCGTCTTTGAAACGAAGCTGATTGTTGATAAGGATAAGTGCGTGGTCACCGTCAAGAAGTCTTGCCCAGAAGTTGATTTTCCAGCCAAGGCTCCAGCCTGTGCCGTCGTCGCCTCTCATTTCAAGGCTCTTCTTGCAAGCGTCAAACAATTCAGGAGTTTCATCTTTTGTAATAAGGTTTGCAGGATGAAGAGCATAAAGGTGAGATGTGTGTCTGTGGTGCGGGTCACAGTCTTTTTCTTCAAGGTACCATTCAAGAAGCTGTCCCTTGCTGCCGATTCTGAAAGGAAGAAGATTTTCAACCTTGTTTTTGAGAAGTTTTGCAAATTCTTCATCTTCGCCGAGTGCTTCACAAGCATCAATACAGTTGATGAAAAGTTCACGGATAATTCCCATTGTCATAGTTGTGGTTTCACTGATTGCACAATCATG
This sequence comes from Acutalibacteraceae bacterium, assembly GCA_045532395.1. Lineage (GTDB taxonomy): Bacteria > Bacillota > Clostridia > Oscillospirales > Acutalibacteraceae > SIG575. The sequence continues at coordinate 6,561 of JAZSFV010000148.1, read as the reverse complement.
GATGCCGAATTCATAATCGTTTTCGGGTGAAGTTGAGGGTGCAAGAATAAGGAAACCTTCATCATCGGGTACTAAAACATCAAGATAGAACAAAGCAGCCTGTTTCATAATGGGATATGCTTTTTCTTTAAGGAATGTTTTGTCGCCTGTGTATTCGTAATGGTCAAATAAATGACGGCACATCCAGCCTGAACTCATGGGCCAGAAAGACCACTGTGAGCTTCCGGGTACGGGGTGAGTCATTCTCCAGATATCTGTGTTGTGATGAGATACAAAGCCGTTTGCGTGGTAGAAATCCTGTGCAGTTTTAACACCTGCAACTGATAAATCTTCAACAAGTCTCAACATCGGCTCATGCATTTCTTCAAGGTTACACATGAGTGTGGGCCAGTAGTTCATTTCTGTGTTGATGTTGATTGTGTAGTTTGAGTTCCAGGGCGGACAAGCTCTGTCATTCCAGATACCCTGAAGGTTAGTGGGCTGTGTGCCTGCACGTGAGCCTGCGATTGTAAGGTATCTGCCGTAGTTGAAAAGAAGAACGTAAAGGTTTCTGTCGTTCTTGTCTTTTTCAAAGTTTTCAAGTCTGTCTTTTGTGGTAACTGATGTTTTATCATCACCGTTCAGGTCAAGAGAAACTCTGTTATAGTATTTCTGATGGTCTTCAATATGTTCTTTTTTAAGTTCTTCGTAAGTAAAGCCTTCGCAATCGTTTACGTAAGAAAGGCAAGCGTTTTTATATTCTTTACCTTCACGTTCGGGGTGCTTGTTATGGCCGTTGAAGCTTGTTTCACAAGAAAAAATGAACATTGTGTTCTTTGAACCTTCAACGAGAATACCGTCATCGGTGGGGGAAACTTCAGCATTTTCATCAATTACTTTAAGAATTGAACGTGAGAGAATACCTTTTTCTTCGTCTGAATAGATGTAGAATTTGTCAGGAGTGTCGCCTGCATCGTTGTTTGTTCTCTTGGGACATTCTGCGTCCATGATAAGATATCCGTTTTCAAAACGTACAGTATGTTTAAGGTGTGAAGCAAATTTAAGTTCAAAATCAATGCCGTCTTCGCTATCGTTTTTGATGTTGAAAACAATTGCGTTTTTGGGGAATGATGCGAAATATTCTCTTTCGATTTTCACGTTGCCGATTTTATATGAAACTGAAGAAAGCGCAGTCTGCATATCAAGCTCACGGCGGAAAGATTCGACTTTTCCGTTAAGGAGGAATTTGATATCAATATCTCCCAAAGGAAGATAAGCCTGAGACCATGCACCGTTGAAGTTTTCCTCAAGAAGTAACTGTGCATCATATTTTTTGCCGTCAAAAGTAAGCTCTCTTGCTTTGAAGAAATATTCGCTTCTGTCTTCCTTCTGACCTTCTTTTGCGAAATAGTTGCAGTGGGGTGTGCCGCTCCAGATTTCGTCGTGGTTGAGACTTATTTTTTCTTCTTTATCACCGCCATAAATCATAGCACCGAGATGACCGTTGCCGATAGGTAAAGCGTATGTCCATGTGGGTGCGGGTTTGTTATACCACAAAACGTGGCTGTCGTTCATAATCATAGCAATTTCTCCTTATAATATGATAAAATATTATACATCTTATCATATCACATTCCGCTTTTTATTACAAGAAAATTGTAAAAATTTTATAGACAAAATAAAGGATTATTGACAAAAGCTATTTTTAATAGTAAACTGTATAAAGGTAAATATTTTTAGAAGGAAAGTAAGCTATGGATTATTTAATATGTGCAGTTGTTGGGTATTTTATAGGTTGCCTTAATTTCGGCGTTATAGTGCCCAAAATTATGTATCGTAAAGATATAAGAGAATACGGAAGCGGTAATGCAGGAGCTACAAATACATTCCGCGTTTTCGGCAAAATTGCGGGTGTTATTGTTCTTATTCTTGATATGGCAAAGTCTTTTGTCTATCTTACGGTGCTCAGAGAAAAATTTGATGTTTCAAGCCTTGTTGTTCTTGCTATGGCAGGTTTGTTTGTTGTCATCGGACATATTTTCCCTGCATTTTTTGGCTTCAAAGGCGGTAAAGGCGTTTCAGCAACAGGCGGTACGGTTGCCGCAATCTGCCCCTTTGCTTTTGTGCCCCTTGCACTTGTGTTTATTCTCACAATCCTTATCAAGAAAAAGGTGGGTCTCGGCTCTGTCGTAGCAGTGTCCATGATTCCTTTCGGAATACTTCTTGTAAATATTGTTTATGAAAAATTGCCCTGGAACGTTTGTCTGCCCATTCTTGCAATAAACATTATAATGTGTGCAATCGTTGTTTATAAACACAAATCAAATATTATTCAGATGAAGAAAGACGGAATAATCTAAATTATTCAGACTGTCGATAAACCAGCATAAGCATATATGCAGATATTATTGATATAAAACGCAAATTAAAGCAAAGAAATACACACAATATAAAAGTGGGCGATACATCGAATATCACCCACTTTTTGCATATATTTGTCATTTTTTCACCCTCTCGAGGTACACTCGTACATCTTCTGGGTTCAAAAATGCCATTCTGCAGATTTCTCGCCAGTCTGTCAGCAGGTCTGCCGGCAGATTATTTCCGTAATGATTGACCCGAGTGCTGTCAGCCCCATATACTGTCGTGAGAGAATTATAAAATCCTGTGAATATCTCATAAGTACATAGTAATTTCCCGTTTTCCCTGCAAGGATGCTCATTATTGCAGACAAAGTAATTGCGATAACTGTCAGTGCTGAGCCGAAGTATATAATGATTTTTGTGTATTTATCAATTTTCATTTTGTTACCCCATTTCAATAAAATTATACAATTTTATCTTTTATGAAACAATGAAAAATAATGTCAGAGGTGTGAAAAAATGGCTATCGGAGCGTCAAGCGCTTGCTTTTATCCTCTTGAAACTAAAGATTCTTTAATCCAGATTGGCAAACTTGGCATAAACGCTGCCGAGATTTTTTTCAATGCCGATTCTGAACTTTCAAAGGAGTATCTTTCTGAACTTAAGAAAATTCAGAAATTTTATGATATAGAAGTCGGCTCAATTCATCCTTTCACGTCTGCTTGCGAATCTTTCTTTTTCTTTTCACGTTATGAAAAAAGATTCTATGAAATGGCAGAATACTACAAAAAATTTTACGAAGCCGCAAACGAAATGGGTGCGAAGCAGCTTGTTATACATGGTGCAAAATTTCCGTCTGAAGTGAACGAAGAAGTTTATTTTGAAAGATTCGCCTATCTTGTTGAAGACGGCAAAAAGCAGGGGATAGATGTCGTTCAGGAAAATGTTTTTTCTGCCTGCTCGGGAAATCCGCAGTTTCTTAAAAACATGAAAAATTATTTGGGCGATAATTTCAAATTCAACTTTGACGTAAAGCAGATGAAGAAATGCTCTTTTGAATACGAAGATTTTGTGCCTTGCTTCAGAAATTCAATTGTAAATATTCACGTAAGCGACCATAATAAAAACGAAACCTGCCTTCCGCCGGGAAAAGGTGAGTTTGATTTTAAAAGGCTTTTTAAAGACATGAAAGATGTGAATTACAACGGAAATTATATCATCGAGCTCTATAGCCACAACTTCAAAGAGCCGCAGGAAATAAGAGATTCTTATGAATTTTTGTCTTCTCTTTATGCAAATGTCGAATAGTGTTGAAAAAACTTGACAAGTGTGTTATAATTATTAAAATTATGTTTTGGAAGTGATTTTTGTGAAGTGTCCTTTCTGTAGTTACGAAGAAAGTAAAGTTATCGACTCAAGACCGGCTGATGACGGTGAAAGAATCCGTCGCCGTCGCGAATGTATCAAATGCGGTAAAAGATTCACTACTTATGAAATTATCGAAAGCGTGCCGATTATCGTTGTAAAGAAAGATAAGTCACGTCAGGTATTTGACAGACAGAAGCTTTTCAACGGTATGATTAAGGCTTGCGAAAAACGTCCCGTAACAAGTGAAGATATCGACAGAGCAATTGATGATATTGAACTTCAACTTCAGAATTCACTTGACAGAGAAGTTACTTCAATCCAGATCGGCGAACTTGCTATGGAAAAACTCAAAGAAATAGACGATGTAGCTTATGTTCGTTTCGCTTCAGTTTACAGACAGTTCCGTGATATCAACACATTCATGCAGGAACTCAGCAAACTTCTTGAAAAAGACACAAAATAAAACAATTTAACTTACAGAGTAAAAATATCAGCGTTAAGTACCTTGCAGACGGGGAGTTGTTGCAGGGGCGAAGGATTTTTCCGCGGTTGGTATTTTGCATCCCGCTGTAGAATAATAAAGACCAAACCTCCTTATTATTTCAGCGAGTTGTGATAAGGAGGTCTTTTTATGCCCAAAAAACAAAATATTAATTCCTTGATTATGTTGGCAACAATGGCAATGCTTATTGCTCTCGAAGTTGTTTTATCAAGGCTTGTAGCACCTATAAACACGCAGTTTTCCAAAATCAGTTTCGGCTTTGTGCCTATAGCGATTGCAGCTTACCTTTACGGAGTGAAAGGTGGTGCCGTAGTTGCGGGTGTGAGCGACGTAATCGGTGCAATTTTATTTCCCACAGGTGAATTTTTCCCCGGCTTTACAGTTACTGCAATTTTTCAGGGCGTTATTTTCGGCATTTTCTTAGGCAAAAAATTTGACGGGAAACTCAATAAATTCCTTCGTTCATTTATTCCCGTATTTATAACCCAGATTTTAGGCAGTCTTCTTCTTAACACTTTCTGGATTTCTTATATGTACCATTCTTCATTTAAGGCATTATTTGTGACGAGAATTGTACAGACCTTGATACTTATTGCAGTCCAGACTGCAGTAATACCGATTTTTACGGAATCTTTCTCGAAAATCAAGTCAATAAAAATGATGAGAAATTAAAAAAACTATTCACAAATTTTCCCTTTGGTGATATAATAAAGGCGGGTTAATAATCTGCCTTTATTTTTTTGAAAGGTGTGTTGAAAATGAGTTTTAAAAGAATAATATCTCTTTTGTCTGTTGCAATAATTCTTCTTTCATCTTTTTCTGCTTGTTCCAAAAAAGATGATGGTGAAGAAACTGAACAGACCACTACAAGTCAGTCAACAACTATAAACAGCGATGCAACCGCCAATATAAAATATACAGTAAAAACAAATGACGGTTCTCCTCTTAATCTCCGTAAAGGACCGGGCACAGAACATGATGTGCTCACAACAATTCCCAATGGTGCTACACTTATGATTCTCGATAATCAGGGAGCATGGGCGAAAGTTCAGTATGGCACCTACGAGGGCTGGGTAAGCATGGATTATGTTGAAGAGCAAACAACTGTACCCACTGTTGTCAACCCCATAGTTCCCACAACCAATGCCAATAATAACACTCAGCAGGGTGAAACATCTGACGGCGGTTATCTTTATTCTTATGCAGGCTTTAACCCCCAGGTTATTACAATTGACCCCAACAACTGGCAGCTTACTCTTTTAAACAGACATTATACCTTGCCTGACGGATACACTCCTCAGCTTGCAGAAGCAGTCAAAGGCTCAGGCGTTTATCTTGACTACAGAGTTGCCCCTCATTATCAGAAAATGTATGATGCAGCCCTTAAAGACGGCGTTACTTTAACTCCCAATTCAGGCTACAGAAGCTACTCTACACAGAAAACTAATTTTGAAAACAAAATCAGATACTATCAGTCACAAGGTTATGATAAAGTGACTGCAACGCAGAATGCTTCAAGAGTAATTCTTCTGCCCGGCACAAGTGAGCATAATGCAGGTCTGGCTATGGATATCGGCTGGGTTACCGAAGATTTTGAAAATTCTCCCGCATATGCATGGCTTAATGCTCATGCTCATGAATATGGTTTTATTCTCCGCCATCCCAAGTCAGAGTACAAGCCGGCAACAACAGAAATCATCTATGAGCCATGGCATTGGCGATATGTGGGTGTAGAAGTTGCAACCGAGATTAAAGCTTCAGGTCAGGTGCTTGAAGAATATCTTGGTGTAAGATAAAAAAATAAACCCTGAATTTCAAAATTCAGGGTGTTTTTTATTAATCTCTGCTTTTTTTCCAGATAATGGCTGCCGCGAATGAAACTGCCGCCGCAATAACACCAAGTGCAATCCAGAAGATGAACAATGTGTTCCAATTTCCCGTATTATCAAGGATTCTGCCTGCAACCATGTTTGTTGCGGCACAGCCGATGTATGCCGTTGCGTTAAGTATTCCGCCTATAGTGCTTACAATTCCGTGCTTCGCAAAACGAAGGGGTACCATAGTAATAAGCATAACGTTGATTGCAAACATACAGTTTGTAACGCCTGCCATGCAGATAAGGGAGGAAATTGCACTTTTTCCTGCAAACAGACGAAGCAAAACAAGGAAACCGACTGCAACCATAAAGAAAAGAACTGATGTTTTGAGCTCGTTGTTGATTTTTCTGTTTACCCATTTTGCAATATAAGCTCCCGAAACGTTAACGATAGGTAAAACCATTGTCATAGCAAGTGAAAAAGTGGTGGATGAATTAAACTGTGATGAGAAAAATTCAGGTGTCCACTGTGT
>JAZSFV010000221.1:0-2878 GCA_045532395.1 Acutalibacteraceae bacterium | reverse complement strand
TTAAATATGAAAAGCTTAGCGTAAACATGACCAGATACGAGCTTAAGGTCGATGGTAAGGTTATGGACACGCCTCCTAAGGAGCTTGAACTTCTCTTCTATCTCGCTTCCAATCCCAACCGTGTTTACACACGTGATCAGCTTCTTGATGAAGTATGGGGCTTTGAATATTACGGTGACTCAAGAACTATTGACGTTCACATCAAACGACTCAGAGAAAAGCTTGAAGGCGTTTCTGAAAAATGGGCTCTCAAGACTGTTTGGGGTGTTGGCTATAAGTTTGAGGTAATCGAGGACGAATAATCTTCTTTATAGCTTTTAAGGGACGGCATCGATATGCGGTCCCTTGTGTTTTATTCTGACGCATTTATGAAAGGCTTGCGGATATGAAAAATAAACCGTTTATTAAAGGCAGTATATTTAATTTTTATTTAATGATGTTCTACTTTTTTTTGCTTGTAGGATTAATCATTATAGGAACGATAATGTTGTTTGTTTCAAAGGAATACTATGAAAGTGAAATCGCTGAGAATTATAAACGCCACACCGAATCTCTTTCAGTATTACTTCAGTCAAATTCGGGTGATGATTTTGCAGAAATGAAATCAGTATTGCAGCATGATACTACATTCTATGATATGTATTCTGTAATATTGGACTGTGAAGGCAATGTTGCAATGACACTTGATGTAAATACAACTTTTATCGGAAAGTCTTTTCCGGTTGAGAAACTACCCGTTTCTGATTTAAAAGGTGTTTTCACCACTGATACCGTTAACGGATTTTTTGAGGAAAAAATGTGTTGTTATGTAGATATGTTTTTTCCGAAGAATTCTGAAACACCTATGTATATTGTAGTGTACGGCTCGCGTGATGATATAAAGGATTTTAACACGATGCTGTATCTTGTGTACACTGCATCTTCTCTGTTTATCATGCTGTTTTTCATGTTTGTTGCATTAAAGCAGATGAAAAGCCTTATCAAGCCTATTTCAGATATTACCGAGGCTGCAAGACGTTATTCGCAAGGCGATTTTTCCACTCGCATAAATGTTAAAAGCAGTGGTGAGATTGCTGAGCTTGCCACTGTAATGAATGAAATGGCGGATTCTATTGACCGTAACGAAAAGAGCAGACTTGCCTTTATTGCTAACGTATCACATGAATTGCGCACGCCGATGACATCTATCGGCGGATTTGTAGATGCTATTTTGAGCGGAACAATACCGGAAGAAAATCAAAAGCACTATCTGATGATTGTTTCTGATGAAATTCGCCGACTGTCGCGTCTTGTTCGCTCCATGCTTTATCTTTCTAAATATGAATCACATGAGATGGAAATTAACTGTTCAGAATTTGATTTGCATGATTTGGTAATCAATACAGTGTTCTTGTTTGAAAATCAGCTTAATAAGAAAAAAGCTGATGTGCAGGGTCTGGACTTTGAAAAAGTTATAATGCACGCCGATAAAGACCTTATTCAACAGGTTATTTATAATCTTACAGAAAATGCAGTAAAATTTGTTGATGAAGGTGGTATAATTTCATATAGTGTCTCCAAATCAAATAAAGGATTGAACATGGCAATAAGAAATACCGGTGAAGGTATAAAAGAAAAGGATATTTCACGTATATTTGAAAAGTTTTATAAAACTGATGAATCACGCGGTAAAGACAAAACAGGTGTCGGGCTTGGTTTGTCCATTGTTCGTTCCATAATCGCACTGCATAACGGCACAATTCGCGTATCATCGGTAGTGGGTGAATATACTCAGTTTGATATTGAATTGCCCACATCGCAAAAAACACACAAATAATATAATATATATATGAAAGGATACTTTATTGATGAGCGATAATTTTAACGGAACCCAAATTCCGCAAAATACCCCTGAAAACCCCGCGCATGCAGAAACAAATGCTGTGTTTACACAGCCTCAGCAAAATCCGGCAACACAAAATACGCCTAATGATTTGCCGAATTTTCAAAACCATAATATACCACCATATATGCCGCAGTATATAAATGGTGTGCCAATGCCTACAATGCCCGTACAGCCTGTTGCTGATAATGCGCCGCACGAAAAAATCAGACCTGAAAATAAAGTTTATTCGCAAACCGACTTTGCCGAAATACCTCGTGATAAAAAAATAAAGGGTTCAGTTGCGTTTGTTTTTGTAACGCTGATTATTCTTGCTCTGTTTGCTATTGGTATTTTTGCGCTTGGATATTATGGAGTAATTAAGTCAGACGCTTCTCAGACAATGACCGAGCTTGCTGCACGCCCTGCCGATGGTGAACAATACACAGTGGAACAAATAGGCGAATATATCAGACCAAGCGTGGTTGAAATCTACTGCTTTAATGAGAGAATAAGCAGCAATGAAGTTGACGCTTCCAGTGCATTTGCTACAGGTTCAGGTGTTATAATTTCTCAAGATGGCTACATCGTTACAAATCAGCACGTTATTAGTGGCGCTGAGCAGATTGAAGTCGTTGTTTATGATGAAGACGATAATTCTGATATATATGAAGATATGCAGAGTTATACTGCAACTGTTGTAGGTTATGATACCAAAACTGATCTTGCTGTAATAAAAATCAGCGCAAGTAATCTTGTTGCAATAGAGCTTGGTGACGCTGAGCAGGCAAAACTTGGAGAGCAGGTTATCGCAATAGGCAACCCAAGCGGATATTCCGGCACACTTACTATGGGTATTATTTCAGGTTTAAACCGTAAGGTTCGTACAGAATCAACAGGATATTACATGACTTGTATTCAAACAGATGCTCCGATCAGCCCTGGCAACTCAGGGGGCGCACTTGTAAATATGTACGGTCAGCTTTTGGGTATTACATCATCAAAAATTGCCGATAC
>JAZSFV010000177.1:0-5507 GCA_045532395.1 Acutalibacteraceae bacterium | reverse complement strand
TGGGCACCCGAAGTTCACTTCTATAAAGGAAAATATTACATGTTTGCAAGTTTTATAAGCGATACACGTCTTCGCGGTACGCAGATTTTGGTTGCAGACAAACCTGAAGGTCCTTTTATTCCCCACAGTGACGGTCCCGTAACGCCTGAAGACTGGCAGTGTCTTGACGGCACATTTTTAATTGATGACGGCAAACCCTACATCGTTTTCTGCCACGAATGGGTGCAGGTAAAAGATGGCGAAATATGGGCACTTCAGTTAACAGACGACCTTAAAAACGTTGTTGGTGAGCCCATTTATCTCTTTAAAGCATCTGACCCTGTATGGGCAAATAAAGAGAGAGAAACTTTCGTCACAGACGGTCCGTTTATGTACAGAACAGAATCAGGCAGACTTCTTATGATATGGTCAAGTTTCTGCAATAACGAATATTGTCAGGCAATTGCTTATTCTTCAAACGGTCACATAGATGGTCAGTGGCATCATCAGGAAAATCTTCTTTTTGAAAAAGACGGTGGCCACGGAATGATTTTCACAACAAAAGAAAACGAGCTCAGACTTGTTCTTCACTCCCCAAATGAAAATCCCCTTGAACGCCCCGTATTCTTCACATTGAAAGAAGAAAAAGATACACTCATAATGAAATAAAAAAAGTTGCGTTAGACGAAAAATCTAACGCAATTTTTTATTTATCTCCTACGATATTTCTTATCCACAGTCCCTTTTTAATAAACACAAATCCAACAATGCTCTTTACCAGCTCCAGCGACTGAATCGCAATAAACATCGGAACAATAGGCATGGAAGTAAACCTTGCAAGGCAATATGCGAAAGGTACTACAATCGTCCATGTGAACACGCTGTCAAAAACGAAAGTAATAGTCGTCCTTCCCCCTGAACGCAAAGTAAAATAGCAACAATGGGAGAAAGAGAAAATTGGCATAAAAGCCGCAATAGTTAATAAAAACTTTGTAGCCATCTGGCGTACATGAGGTTCAGTATTATAAATATTCGGCACAACACCTGAAACAAGTGCCATAAGTGAACCCATCACAAGACAGGTTGCTGTTGACAGAGCAATCAATCTCCACACAGAAACTTTTGATTCTTCGATATTATCTGCGCCAAGGTGTTGACCTACGATAATTCCCACGGCACTTCCCATAGAAATGAAAATTACGTTGAAAATATTATTTATTGTGTTTGAAATGTTAACTGCCGCCACAACATCAAGACCTCTTACCGAATAGCACTGAAGAAGCACTGCCATGCCTGCAGACCATAAAAATTCATTCACAAGCAAGGGCATACCTTTTGTAAGAATATCCTTGAAAAGTTTTCTGGGAATATATAAACTTCTGAATGCACCTTTTATAAATGAAAATTCCTGTTTTTTAACGAGTGTTGCAACAACGACAATAACTGCTTCTACGAAACGTGATAAACTTGTTGCAATAGCAGCACCTGCAACGCCAAGGCAGGGAAAACCAAACTTGCCGAAAATAAGAAGGTAGTTAAAAACAAGGTTGACTACAATCGCCACAATACTTGCAAACATGGGAAGTTTAGTTTCGCCCAATTCACGCAAAGTGCTTGCATAAACCTGAGAAACAGTAAATGGCAAAAGACCTACAAGCATTATTTTCAAATAATCAAGAGCGTAGGTCATTGTGTCTTTTGCATCCTGAGGAGACGTGCCTTCTGCAAGATAAGATGAGATAAGGCTTTGCGGAAAAGCCGTAAACACAACCGCGGCAGCTATGAACATAACTGCGCCCGTAATTGCTTTCATTCTGAAGCAATATCTTACGCCGTCGTTATCTTCCGCGCCTGCATACTGAGTCGAGAAAATTCCTGCCCCTGCAAGTCCGCCGAAGATACAGAGATTGAAAACAAAAATCAACTGATTCACAATGGCAACGGAAGACATCTGCAGTGTACCGATGCTTCCGACCATTATGTTATCAAGCAGACTTACAACATTTGTAATTGTATTCTGAATAATCATCGGCACAACAATTGCTATAACACGAAGATAAAATTTCTTGTCGCCGATAAAAGTATATTTTAATTTTTTTACATTCATTTATTCTGTTCCTGCAATTCTTTTTCTATTAAATCTGTCACACTTTCCGTAGTAAAAGTTGCAATTTTTTTAATTTCTTCAACACCGTTTTCCATGGCGTAAGAGCGGAATTCTTTTATCATATCACGGTCGTTAATATTATCCCCTACAGTAATAATATCATCATGTCCCAAAGAAAAAAGTGATGCCAGTTTATACATTCCTTTTGCTTTGTTCATATCATGTCTTACAATATCAATGCATCTTCCGTTCTGCAAAGGGTTTAAAAATTCGCCGAATTTTTCTTTCACAAGACGTGTAACTTCTGCTGATTCTTCTGCAGTTTCAAGCATTGTGCTTACCTGAGTAAACCATTCAGTCTGTGGCACATCTTTTAAATAGAATTCGTTTTCTTTTGCTTTAAGACTGTCACAAACAACCATCATGTCATCTTCTGAATGCACATCTGCCCATTCACAACCAATCTCAAAAAGATACTCACAAAGGCTTTTTAAAAATTTTCCGTCGCACTTCACCATTGACACAATTTCTCTGTCAGGTTTCATAATAACTGCGCCGTTATCTGCCACAAGATAATCGCATTCAAAATCATTTTCTTTATAAAGCGCATACAGTTCTGTCTTTCCCCTGCCGCTTACAACAGAAAAAATATTTCCCTTTTTACGCCACTTTTTTATAGCATCTTTTTTCTTTTCGTCAATGCCGTTATGGTTTAACGTGCCGTCAAAATCACTGCCGATTATTTTCATTTTACCACTGCCTTTTTATTAGTGCTTATTGCAAACATAAACATTACAAACTGCGTCACTCTTGCGTCTGTCAGAAAATACAGCATGAATTTTGATTTCTTTGCCACTAAGATTTTTGGGCAAGTCCATAAAGAATGTGTTGTTTTTATCAGTACCGCATACTGCATGCTCCCACTGATTTGCCTTATAATCAGGTGCTCTTCTTGGGAAGCCTGCAAATTTTCCGTCAATTTCTGCCACGCAGTAAACACATTCTTCTCCGTGAGTGCCTTCAACTGCAACTGCTAAGTAAGAATCTTTCTTGTATTCAGGCAGAGTGAATTCTGCATATTTTTCGCAGTAAATATTTTTGAATCTGTAATGTGCCTGCATGTTGTTTGCAAACGCATTTTCAGTTTCAATAACTTTTCCGTCTTTTATCAGTCTTACATTATAAATTCTGTCAACGGGGTTTTCAATACGAAGGAAACGTATTTTATCACCCAGGTTATATTTTGCCACAACTTTTTTGCCGTGCAAATCATAAAGAGTGTGAGCAGTAAACTTAATAACAGTTGATGTGAAATCATCATCAGAAATTCTTGTTTCCGCAAGAGATGAGCTCTTCCAGTTTTTAAGGTCAGATGAATATTCTGCAATAAGAGGAAGCTTCTGAATTTCAACTTCTCGTGTTGCATAATCACCTGCAAAAAATTCAATTTCAACTGCGTCTGCATCAATTTCTTCTTTGAAATCAACTCTTAAGCAACCGCCGCAGATTCTTCTGTTTTCGTCAAGATATGTCTTTGTCTGCGAGTCAAAAAAGGTATCGTCTTTTCCGTCAAACATATTTTCTGCTTCGCAACCGCGGAGCTTATAATGAAGCTGATTAAAGAAAGCATCTCTTGCCTTTTTAACCTCGGGAATTTCAGTTTCACCTGAGCGGATAAGGCTTCTCTTTTCGAGAGAATCGTTTGTAATGCTGTACATTGCGCTTTCATAAAGAAACTCACCGTTTTCAGGTCTTATATTTTCTTTGCAGAGACTTCCGATAAACAAAGGTGCATTTTCTTTTATGTCAACGCTTTCAATTTCCGCAAAAAATCTTTCTTCACCTTTATTTAAAAGATTGATTTTTCCACCATCTGACAGAATATATTTCACTTCCACCGGTGTGCCGTCTTTTTCTTCTTTTATAATTTCGTATTCGCAGTTTGTGAGCATCGGCTCTGCTTCATTTAAAACTGCAACTTCAACAAGCGTTGCCCTGAAAGGAAGAAGTTCAATTTCTATCTTTTCACCCGCTTCAAAAATTCCTAAATGTTTTTCAAACGGATGGTGAATATTCACGCATAATTTTTCTTTGCTTTCAATGCCGATTTCTTCTGAAAGTTCAATCACGATTTTCTTTGTTTCCCATGAATTATTTCCCGTTGAAATAAATCTTTTTGTCTTACTTCCTCTTGAAACTGCATTGTCGCCGTAACTGTCGCCAAGGATTTTTCCGTTTACGAGAATTTCTCCGTTTCTTGCGTGGAGATTATAAATTCTTGCAAGACGGGGAAGCTCCTCATCACGCATAAGCCAGGGGTTTCCGTAAATTTCAGGAGCAAGAATAAGTGAACGGTTAAAAGCCTGATAGATAAGCTCGTCTTCAAAATAATCAATTGAAGATGAAATGCACACACCGTGGTCTTCCGCAAGACGTTCAAGGTTATCAGTATGGCCTCTTGTAAACATAAATGCTCTGTTGTGCATAGCCGTATTCTCGTTACATGAGAGAATATCAACGTAAGTTTCAACTCCACCCCAGAGATAAGTTGTAACAAATTCTTCTGCTTCGAAGAATTCAAGACGATGGTTAAGCACAATCAGATCAGGTGAATATTTTCTGCACTCTTTAAGCATGTCCGCAAAAACATGTGCTTTTTCTTTGCGGAGATGTCCGCACACACCATCAAGCTTGAAAAGACCGAATTCATAATCACGGCAGAGATGAACAAAAAACTCAAACCGTTCTTTCTGGCTTTCTTCTGTGTCGCCGTAACCGTCAGGGCTTCCCCAGAGACCCATTCTTATTCCGAGTTCTTTTGCTTTGTTTACAACGTTTACGTATTCTTCAGGGTACTGACTGCAGAATTTAGGGCTTTTAGTGTTACCGTAGCCCTCGCTTGCGCCGTCAAAGTTACCTGCATCCCATGCATAAATTTTTATATTCATGCCGTATGTATCCTGAAGATATTTAAAAAAGTCAAGGTTTATAAGTGTATGTTCTTCAGTTGAACCTTCGTTTGTGTTGTTTATCCATGAAAAATACTGCGCCTTTGAGGGTGAGCGCTCGTCAGCACCCGCAGTATCACGTGTCTTGTTCTCGGCGTTGAAATCGTTTCCGTTCATGTTCATATACATTACCTCCAAGTTGCTATGACAAGTATACCATAATAAAAACTCTTTTACAAGGCAAACGGTCAAATATATACCATTCGGGATGTGCTTTTTCCTCGGGAACCCAAGTTTTTTTAATAACGGCAAAAAAATACCGCATTACTACTTGAAAATAGTGCAAAAATAGTATATAATAAATCTAACTGATATATATTTTGCATATCTATATTTTTGCACATTTTGAAAGGAGATGCCCCTTTTCAAAGGCGGCACACACTTATTATGGTAGTAGCAGGCGATTTCAAAAA
>JAZSFV010000073.1:0-13071 GCA_045532395.1 Acutalibacteraceae bacterium | reverse complement strand
GAAGATAGTGAGTATTGGAGTAAAGCTTTTGGAAGACATGAATATTGGGATTTAGGATCTGGTTGGAGGAGTAAACCTTTGGCTAATGTAAAAGGTGAAGAAGAAAAGAAAGTAACGGGTAAAGATATTTCCCCTCTTTTTGAGGGAGGAAAAGGTGAGGGGGTACACAGTGTTACAACACTTTGTGCACCTCACAACGGCTCATCTTTGACGGAAATAATCAACACCGCAGGCGATTATTTAGGCTTTGAAAGTGCGACTGATTGGCTTATTGATTTATGCCTGACTCTTTCAAATGTTACAACCGATTCTATAAATGATATTTACGATTTCAAGCTTGAACATTTCGGTATAAATAACGATTCAGAAAATCCGATAGACTCGGTAATGGAGATGGGGAATGACCACGCGGCTTATGATTTATCACCTGATGGTGCGGCAGAGCTTAACAAAATGATTAAAACTGTGGATAGTGTATATTATTTCTCTTACTACTATAACACAACAAACAAGTCAGATTTCTTAGGCGGTTATATGCCTGACGGAGATACAAACCTTGTTCTCATGTTACCTGCAGGTCTTATAGGAAAATATAAAGGCACAACTGCAGGCGGTATAGAAATAGACGAAACATGGCAACCGAATGACGGGCTTGTAAGCGTTGTTTCTGCAAAATGTCCATTTGATGAAAAATCTACAGATATGCCTGAAGATGTAAAGAAAATCGAAAGAGGCACATGGAATGTAGCACCTGAAAAGAAAGGAGACCATGGCACAGTTATCGGTCTTAATGCAGATTCACAAAGTACCTATGGTTTCTATATTGACCTTTTCGGTATGATAGATTCATTGAAAAGATAAACTGCTCCAACTGCGACAGGGGCGACCAACTGTCAAAATTGATGGTGTTATATATCAGAACGTATTTTTCCGACGTATAAAAAACGGTGGGTATGTGGAATATTTCAAATAAGCTATTTTATAACAAAAAATCCTATCTCCTGAGAGATAGGATTTTTTCACACTTTAAGTATCTTTTTCAGCTTTACTCCAAGGCTTGAGGAGAGAACACACATTATTATATCTCCCGGCAAGGTAAGTAAAAAACCATAAGTCAGGAGCCATTTTATGTCTGTTTCATTTCCGAAATAAAAGCGGGATATAAGCAGATAATAAACAATGCCGACTATGTAAACCACAACCATTCCCGCAAATGAGGATAAAAGGAAGTTTTTGAAACTGACTTGCTTTTCTGCAAGTTTTCCCGTAATGAAAGAAGCAAAAACAAAGCCTATAATGTAGCCGAATGTTGGCTTTAAAATATAGGATATTCCGCCACCTTCAGCGAAAACGGGGATTCCCGTAAGCCCGATAAAAACATAAATCAAAACAGACAAACTGCCTTTCTTACCTCCAAGGAGAAGCCCTGCAAGGCAGGTGAAAAGCGTCTGCAAAGTAATGGGCAGGGGAGCGGGGATTCTGATGAATGCACCAACGCATATAAGCGCAGCAAGAAAAGCACAAAGGCACATTTCTTTTGTTTTTTTCATTTTATCCCCCTTTCTTTAAAATAGAGCCGATAAGTTTTTTATCGGCTCTCGTTTTGTTAAATATTAAGAAAATCTTTGAATGCGTGTATGTAAGAAGCTGCTTCTTCTTCAGTGCTGCTTTCTGCAAAAATACGGAGAAGCGGCTCTGTGCCTGAAAATCTGCAGATTACAAAACTGTCGTCGTCAAAATAAACTTTGCAACCGTCTTCGTAATTCACTTTCACAACTTGTTTGTTGAAATCAGGCAATTTCTTTTCGTGCATAACAATATTTTCAATTGTCTTTTTATTTTCAGGTGCGAAGTGGAGATTATCTTCAACCATTACATAATAACCGAATTCTTCTTCCAATTCGTCCATGATTTCTGCAGGTGATTTGTTTATAACACTTAACATTTCTGCAAAGAGTGAAGCAGCATAAACAGAGTCTTTGCCGTGAATATGACCACGTACTGTAAGACCGCCTGAAGATTCACCGCCAAGGACTGCATCAACTTCGTCAATTTTTGAAGAAATATATTTGAATCCGACGGGCACTTCGTAGCATTTTTCGCCAAAGCTTTCAGCAATTTTATCAAGCATATGAGTTGTTGCAAGGTTTCTCACAACAGGGCCTTTCCAGCCTTTGTGTTTTACAAGGTAATAATAAAGCATGCAGAGAATTTCATTTGCGTCGATGTATCTGCCTGATTTATCAATAACACCAAGTCTGTCACCGTCACCATCAAGAGCAATACCTAAATCGTATTCACCTTTTGTAACGGTATCTTTAAGAAGGGTGAGTGTTTTCTCAGTAGGTGCAGGCATCATGCCGCCGAAATATGCGTCTTTGTTAAGGTTGATTGTGTCGATTGTACATCTTGCAGTATGGAAAATTACCTGCAAAGGATATGTGCCTGAGCCGTGCATTGAATCGAAAAGAACACGTATTCCTCTTTCTCTGAGAGCGTTCATATCAAGCAAACCGATAATATCATCAATGAATTTATTGAAAGGATTTTTTCTGTAGATAATTTTATTTTCGCTTACTGCTTTGTCAAATTCGATGAAATCCACTTTTTCAATTTCTTTTATGATTTCTTCAAGTCTTTCTGTTGTTTCAAGAGGTGCATCTCTGCCTTCTTCAACTATAAGCTTGATTCCGTTGTAACTTGCAGGGTTGTGGCTTGCAGTAACTTCAATGCCGAAATAAAGTTTTTCAACAAGCACGGTGTGCATAATAAGGGGAGTAGGTGCTGAACGGTTTAAAAACCATACTTTCATTCCACCTGCCGCCAATGTTTCTGCAATCCATTTTGCTGCACTTTCAGAAAGAAATCGTCTGTCATAGCCGATGATGATAGGTTTATCTGTTTTGTTTTCTTCTTGTGCAAGTTTTAAAACACCTGCCGCAACAAGACGTATATTGTCTTTAATAAAATCATCACCGATAACGGCTCTCCAACCGCCTGTACCAAATTTAATCATTTTTAATCGCCTCTGTTTTTATACTAAATCAATTGTCCAGTTATAATCCGTATACCATACTCCTGCTGAGAAACTTCTTGCACGGATTTCAACTGAATCGTCATAAACTTCAAAAGTGAAGCCTGTACCGTTTGCAATTCTTCCGCGCATTGTAAGATACATATATCCGGGAAGATTTACACTGTGGAATGAACCATCGCTTTCAACGCTTGCATAACCGTAAATGCCTGTCTGTTTGTCATTCGCAAAACCGCTGTGGATATGTCCTGAAATCAGAAATACGTTATCGTATTTTTTGAGAATTTCTTCAACCTGTGCAGACTGGTCACCAAATCCGCCATCATCAGGCTCCATGTCGTCTTCACCCCAGGTCTCGGGCAGACCGTGACTCTGGTTGATAGGCCAGTGAGAAATTACAAAAATCGGAAGACCGTCTTCAGATGCTTTTTCCATTTCGTTTGCTAACCATTCAAGCTGTTTGTCGCTGATGTAAGCCGCCACTCTGTCGGTTTCGCTTGCCATAACGATAAAGGTGTAGCCGTTTATTTTAGTTGAATAATATTCGTTTTCGATTTCTCTGCCTGCAATTTCCTTATTGTATCTGATGAAATGGGTTCTTGCAAGGTCATATTTATCATCTTCAGTCCATGTGTCGTGGTTGCCTTGTGCCATAATAAGGTTTTTAGCAGGTGAGTAAGGTAAGAATGCTTCTTTGAGCATTTCCCATTCTGCTTCTTCGCCGTGGTCAGTAAGGTCACCTGAAAGTACGAGAGCATCAAGCTGATTTTCGAAATCCTGCATATCCTGAAGTCCGAAACGGAGCATATCGCGTCTTGCTGTTTCTTCAGTCATATGTATGTCCGAAATTGCGGCAAAATTAAGTCTGCAATCTTCTCGGAGCGGTTTTGTTTCGGCAGTAAAATCGCCGAAAATAAAAGAAAAACCAAATTGAAGCACTGAAAGAATAACAGCAAGTAAACTTCTGATAAATGAAATCATTTTTTACACCTTCTTTTTTTAGATATGTTATTTTATCAAATAATAATTATATTTTCAATATTAATTAAAAATATAGTTTAAAAATTTTCTCAGGTCTGCGTAAAATTCAATCAATTTCTGAAGAAATGAAGAAATATTCAAAGGCTCTGTATCATTTATTATTTCTTCCGTTACCGTACTGTCAAAAACAAAAGTGAATCTGTCGCCGGGAGCAACGTCACCGTTTGAGTAAAAGTCCATTATGTCATCTTCCTGCATGTTGTCAGACCATTTGAAATTAAATTTCACGTCTTTTTCGTTAAGTCCTAAAACATCTCTGCTGACTTCAATCTGTAAAACGTTTCCGTTTAATGTAAATATTCCTTTGCCTGATTTTTCAAAATTCCAACCGCCTGTGGATTTTTCAACAACAACCTGATTTCCCTCAGGGGAAAGTCTGTTGATTACAAATTCAAAGCCTTCCCAGTTTGGAGTTTGTCCGCTGGTGTCAGTATCGATAAATAAACGCATCCAATTGGAGTCAGTCGACGGAGTTAGATTATCTTTCGTTTCAACATAAAAATAAACGTTTTCTTCATCGTATGCAACTTTTGCTTTAACTATATCGTTACGCATTGTATCGTTTGTGTAGTAACTGCCAAGCCATCCGTTGCAGTCGCGGTTTCTTGTAGAGCCGGTATAGTGGTTGTATTCAGGCTTTACGTTGTCCCATTGTGAAGTGCCTGCAGAAATATCAATTGTTTTTTCGGCATCTGTCTGTGGAAGATAAGATGTGCCTTTGAAACGGCGTACGTTTTCTACAAGCTGATAGTAATAATAGTCTTTGAGTTCACCCTTTGACGGCTCAATATCACGGCTGTATTCAGGGCTGAACTGGTCAGGGAAAGCGTTTTCAGTTCCGTTCCATTCATCAAATCTGCCTGCAATCCATTCATTGAAACCTGTTACGAAAATAAAATCAGGGTCTTGTTCGATGGCATAATCCCATTGTTGCTGGAAGTTAAGACCGTAGTAATGAGCGTTTTCTGTGTTTTTATCTACTGTGATTTCTTGTCCGTTATATGTATAAGAGTATGAGTATTCACCCTCTGCGTAAGCACGACCCTGAACAGTTCCCATAGGGCAGTTCATAGCATTTAAGCCATCTTCGTTAGCGTTCTGTGCAACGGAAACGCAGATCTGCTCAACCGAGCCGTCAAGCTTTTTGCCGAAAAGTGTCTGCTCATAGTCAGAGCACCAGCCCCATGTGTCTTGTAAATAAGAAGTATCGTTAGCAAAATAAGTGGATTCGTTTTTTCTGAATGTAAAGAAATTGTAGATTTCTCTGTCTGTCTTATCAAGGAGATCAAGGTGTGAGTGGTTTGCCATTACAAGGGGTTTGCCTTCCCATAAAAACCATAAATCTTCATATCTGCCTTTTGAGTAAACGTCTTCATAAAGTTGTCTTAACTGTATGCGTGTTTCTTCTTTACCGGCAAAATTAAGTATGAATGCAACCTGCGGAACGTTAACGCCTTCTTTTTTTGCTTCAGTCCAGACTTTGAAAAGTTTTTCATATCCTTCTTCAAAAGTCTGTGTACCGTTTGTGCAGTCAAAAATAATTACGTCAATGTCTGCATCTGCAAGAAGTTCTGCGTGTTTGCGAAGAACGTATTCGTCAAGGTTTGAATAAAAACCATAAAGCGGCTCGTCCCAGAAATAAGGTCTGCCGCTGTATGTACCGTTCCAGGCAGGATGGTCAAAATCGTTGAGTGCTTCGGGATATCTATCAAGAACACTGCCTGTAGTAATAGCCTCGTGGCCATTTACCCAGGGATAATGCCATGTCCAATAAAACATTCCTACAAACTTATCCTGTTTTTTGCCTGCGGTTTCAGAATTAGGCGAAAGTGTTCTGCCAAGGCCATCAACCGCCGCCCATGTGGTCGGGTCAACTATATTATCTTTTTCAGTTTCAACATCCTGAGCGGAAACTGAAAAAATCATTGTGCATTGTAACACTGCAAAGCATAATATAGCTGATAATAATTTTTTAAACATCCTTAACACTTCCTTTTTATCATAAGAAATAGTCTGATATCAGCATCAGTGCAAAGCCTGCAAGTAAAGCGTATGTTGCGCCTCGCTGACTTCCGTGAGCATGAGTTTCGGGGATCATCTCGTCACTTACAACATAGAGCATTGTGCCGCCTGCAAATGCCAGAGCAAAAGGCAGAATAACTGAAGCGACATTTACTGCGAAGTAGCCGATAAATGTGCCGATAACTTCAATAACGCCTGTAATAAGTGCCGCAATAAAAGTTCTTTTCTGGCTTATTCCTG
The DNA here is from genome assembly GCA_045532395.1 of Acutalibacteraceae bacterium. GTDB lineage: Bacteria > Bacillota > Clostridia > Oscillospirales > Acutalibacteraceae > SIG575. The sequence continues at coordinate 6,734 of JAZSFV010000073.1, read as the reverse complement.
CAGCAAGCATCGGACCGATAATTACCATACCTTCGGGAATATTCTGCAGCGCAATTCCGCCTGCAATCAAAATTGCCTTTGAAGTATCTCCTGAGCCGAAGCTTACACCTGCCGCAATTCCTTCTGGGAGGTTGTGAATTGCAATCGCGGTAACAAAAAGAAGAACTTTGCTCAGCTTTTCATTCTGCAGATGTTCTTCGTTGTCAGCACCTGCAAGTTTGTGAAGATGCGGTACAATTTTATCTATTAAGTTAAGTGCCATGGCACCCACAAAAATGCCTGCAACTGTTATGAGAATTGCATATTTTCCACCATATTCAAGCGAGGGGATAATAAGCCCCAGAATAGCGGCGGCAAGCATTACTCCTGCGGCAAAAGAAAGCACAATGTCGCTGAATTTATGAGAGATTTTTTTGAAAATAAATCCGAAAACAGAGCCGATAAGTGTAGCACCGCCCACGCCTATGGCGGTGAGTAAAACCATTTTCATTTGATATAATTCAACTCCTTAAGAAGCCCTGTGCAGCCGTCATAAATGTCGCGGTACGTAGTAGAAAAATCTCCGCTGTACCAGGGGTCGTCAACATCACCGGGACGTGAAGTGTAAGTCATAAGTTTTCTGACCTTTTCATCCTTGTCACTGCCGAAAATACGAAGAATGTTCTTGTAATTCATTCTGTCCATACAAAGGAATAAATCATATTTTTCGTAGTCTTCTTTTTTTAACTGAACTGCAGTTTTTCCGTCACATGAAATACCATGCTTTTTTAATTCTGCTTTTGCAGGAGGGTACACAGGGTTGCCTCTGCCACCCCATATTTCTTCTGTGCTTGTAGCAGATGAAGCAATAATAAAATCTTCGTGGATATTCAGCTTTTTTACCATATCTTTAAGTATGAATTCTGCCATGGGACTTCTGCATATATTGCCATGGCATACAAACATAATTTTAACCATACTTTCACAACCTTTTGTGTGATTTCTTAACGGATATATACACTATCAGTATATCATAAATCTGCAATGTTGTCACTAATATTTTGCAGCTGAATCATAGCGGAATGAAATAATCAGTTCATAATGTTGATAACAAAATCGACAAAAATATTGAAAAAATGTGGTTTTCTTGACATTCTGAGACGATAAACATATAATCTAAATGGTATCCATTTTATTTATTAAGGAGAAGTTGAAATGTTAGGTGCGATTATTGGCGATGTTGTTGGTTCACCATATGAGTTCGGTTCTGATAAGACCAAGGATTTTGAATTGTTGACTTCAGGGTGTACACCGACGGATGACAGCATTATGACAATAGCAGTCGGCTGTGCATGCGTGGAATCAGATTGCTCTGACGAAGAAGATTTCAAAACTATTCTTGTGGAAAAAATGCGTGAAATAGGAAATCAATACCCGGATGCAGGTTACGGCAGATTGTTTTATAACTGGCTTACTGATGACGATGCTACTGCTTACGGCAGCAGTTCAAACGGTTCTGCTATGCGTGTTTCACCCGTTGCCTGGGCTGTTGACACTATTGAAGAAGCAGAGCTTCTGGCGGGCTGGAGTGCTGAAGTAACGCATGACAGCTCAGAAGGAATAAGAGGTGCGCAGTCAGTTGCTGCAGCAATTTTTCTTGCAAGAACAGGTGCGGATAAAGATGAAATCCGCAACTATATCGAGGAAAATTATTACAATCTTGATTTCACCATTGACGAAATCCGTCCCGGATATTCGCACGACATGTCTTGTGACGGAAGCGTTCCTCAGGCTATAGTCAGTTTTCTTGATTCAACTGATTTTGAAGATGCAATACGCAACGCTGTTTCTCTCGGAGGCGACGGCGACACGCAGGCCTGTATAGCGGGCGCAATTGCCGAAGCGTATTACGGTATTCCTGATGAACTTGAGTCGAAGATTTTCAGATATATTGATGAAAATTTACAGGATTACTATTTCTCTTATGCAGATGAGTTATATCGTTGAGTGATTGTTTTATAAATGATGAAAGGAGGTAAAATAATGGCATATGATCTCAAAATATTTACAGATAATATTGAGCCGGCCGCAATAAATCAGATATATAATTTATTATCTCAACCGCCGTTTCAGGATTCGAAGGTAAGAATAATGCCTGATGTACATTTAGGAAGCGGTTGTGTTGTAGGCTTTACTGCAACTTTTGAAAACAAAGTAATACCTAACGTTGTGGGTGTTGATATAGGTTGCGGAATGCTTACTGTTTGCTTAGGTAAGGCAGATATAGACCTGAGAGCTTTAGACGATTTTATTCATGAAAATATTCCGTCAGGAAGTAATCTTCGCAAAAACTACAGCGAAATGGATTATGTCAAAAAGCTTTACTGCTACAGTGAACTCAGAGACCTTGACAGAATATATTGCTCTCTCGGAACACTTGGCGGTGGTAATCATTTTATAGAGGTGGATTGCGATGAAGAGGGTAATTATTATCTTGTAGTTCATTCAGGTTCAAGAAATTTAGGATTGCAAATTGCAAAAATTTATCAGCAAAAAGCGGTTTATGCTTGCAAGAACGCTGCTGAAGAAGCAAAAAAAGAGGCTCACGACAGACTGATGGCAGAAAACAGAGCAATGGATATTCCTGATGAACTTGTCAGAGTATCTGCGATGTATGCACACAGAACCAAAACACCTGCCGAATATTGCTATTTTGAAGGAGAAGAATCAGAAGCATATTTGCACGATATGAGGTTGTGTCAGCTTTTTGCATCTGAAAACAGACGTAAGATTGCTGACGATATTCTGAAATTTCTTGGAATTTCAAAAACAGAATCTTTTGAAACTCTTCATAATTTTATTGATGAAAACGGAGTAATACGCAAGGGTGCAATTCCTGCACATAAAGGACAAAAATTGCTTATCCCCATGAACATGCGAGATGGCTGTCTTGTTGTAACAGGAAAAGGAAACGAGGACTGGAATTGCTCGGCACCTCATGGCGCAGGAAGACTTGTCAGCAGAGGGGAGGCAAAAGAGCTTTTTTCTGTTGACGAATATAAAGAGTCAATGAGCGGTATTTATACCACATCGGTAAACGATTCTACTCTTGATGAATCTCCGATGGCGTATAAGCCTATGGATGAAATTGTAAAGCTTATTGAACCTACTGTGGATATTATAAAAATAATAAAACCGGTTTATAACTTCAAGGCAAGCAAATAACACATGTCAATGATGTAAAAGAAAAAGTCACCTGAAATTATTTCAGGTGACTTTTTAGTGTTATCTGATTAATTAATATGTGTAAGCGTTTGACTGCATGTTTGTTGTTACCATGTAGAGGTAATCTTTAAGGTCTTTATTAATCTTTGATTTCTGTGCTTTAAGAGCCCATGTCATAAGCTTATCGTCTCTGTTGAGTGTGTATTCAGGCTTTGCAAGAAGTTCTTCTTCAAAATCAGTAAATGCATTCTGAGCCATTACATTCTTAACCTGTGTCTGCCAGTTTGCTGTGTCTGCTTTTGAATCGAAGTAAACAACGTAGCAAGCTTTTTCTGTTTCGATGAGTTTAACATCGTTGTGCTTTCTTGCACCGTCTTTTACCCAGTTGTCAACTTCTGCAGGAAGTTTGCCGAATGTGAAGTTTGTACCGTCTGTGCATTTGAGTGTAGCATCTACATGAGCACCGAATGATGCAAATGAAGCTGCTGTGCCGTCTTTAGAGTCGTGACCTGTCCAGTGTGAAACAAGGCTGTTTGCTTTTTCAAGAGCAGTTTTCTTTGTTGCTTCGTCTACTTTGTCTGAACCTGCTTTTGTATATTTGAGTTCATAGTATTTGATGTTTGTGGGGATAGAATTATCTCTGTATGCGGGTTTAGTAACAAAGAGTACATAGTATTCAACGATCTGGTCGTTCTGTTTGTAAGCCATAATTTTCTTATCGCCTACTTTTCTTGAAGAATCCATAGCCCATTTAGCGTCTGCATCGCCGAATGCCTGCTGGAGAACTGAATACTGTGCTTTTTCAAACTTAGTTGTTTCTTCTGCTGTCTGTGTGGGTGTTGTTGAAGATGAACTTGAGTTTCCTTTAGCTTTTTCTTTGTCAAGTTTATCTGCTGCAGCTATGAATTCTTCTTCAGTTGTAACACCGTTCATGAATTCTTTTGCTTCTTTCATAGCTTTTGCTTCTGCTTCAGAACGGATTTTCTTTGCGTCAGCTTCGCTTGTGCCGTCTTTGATAGCTGATGTATCAACGCTGAATACGTAGAGACGGAAATCTGCTAATGAATAATCCTGTTTGTTTTTGTCATACTCTGCAGTGATTGCTTCAAGAGTAATGTTGTTTGTGAGTTCTTCACTCTTGGTCTGAGCATATTTCTGAGCAAGTGCATCACGTGTGAGCCATGCTTCAAGGTTCTTTTCGTTGATACCTGAGCCGAAAGACATTGTAAGGTATGCTTTGAGTGTAAGGTTGTTTGAAGCTGCAGTTGTTCTCATTTCTTCGATCTGTGATGTGATAGCAGCAATTTCTTCAGTAGTGAGAGTTACGTTTGCTTTCTTAGCTTCTGCTTCTAAAGCATAGAGATATCTTATAGCTTCGAGAGTTTCTTCTGTGAGATAGTCATCCCATGTAGCGTAAGTTTTTGTTTCTTCTTCAGGAAGAAGATTGTTGGGGAAAGGCTGATCAGAGGGGAGAGCAGTATAGTCAAAGCCCTGAGAAGATTTGTAATATCCTATGCCCTGCTGCTGGTCTGTCTGGATAGCAGTTTCCATAAGGTTTGTGTATGTTTTACGATAGTAGTACTGGAATTCTACGTTTGAAATTTTGATGTCGCCGATTTTTGCAACTGCAGGTTTGAATAAAAGTGAACCTGTGCTTCCTACAATAGCAACTGATGCACCGAAAACAATAGCAACAGCAGCAACTATAGCAACTACTTTGATGAGTGCTCTTTTGACTTTTGCAGTTTTAGCACTGCGTTTTGCGTTCTTTTTTGATTCTTTCGCAAGACGTTCTTTACGTTCCTTACGATAGAGTTCAGCTTTTGAAATTTCTTCTTTCTTAGCCATTCGTTTCAATCCTTTTCTAAATATTGTTTCCGCATGAACGGAATATAACAGATACATTGTATAACATTTTAACAGAATATACAAGCCTAAAATTCATTTATTCATTAAAATTTTAAAAAAATAGTAAATTGACTTGATTTTTAACAGGGAATTATATATAATAACTTTTGTTGAAAAAGTACATATGGAGAGTTGTCCGAGCTGGCCGAAGGAGCACGATTGGAAATCGTGTAACAGGTCAAAGCCTGTTCGAGGGTTCGAATCCCTTGCTCTCCGCCAAAAAATAACGGTACCTTCTGGTGCCGTTGTTTTTTTATAGTTGAAAATATGAATAAAGGCAAACCGTTACCACCACTGCAAAAGGCTTCCGGGTGGTGTTGTATTTTTGTTACCAAAGTGGTATAATTGGTTCGACAAATAAGACTTTATTTTAGGGTGTTAAATATGATTAAAAAGTTTGAATTGCATACCGATGTTCTTGTTCTCGGAAGCGGTCCTTCCGGGTTTGCATCGGCATATACTGCTGCAAAAAATGGTGCAAAGGTTGTTCTTGTTGAGCAAAGCGGAGATGTTGGCGGAATTTCAACTTCCGGTCTTATGAGCCATTGGACAGGTAGTTGCGAAAGCCCATTGTATTATGAAATTCTGAAAAGAACGTCTGAAAATAATGAAGGTGAATTCAAAGACGAAATCACCAACCTGATAGACCCTGAAAAACTGAAAACACTTTATCTTGAAATGCTTTGTGAGGTTGGTTGCAAAGTTATGCTTTATACTTTTGCTGAGGATGCTATCTGCAATGGAGATAAAATTCTTGGTGCAACCGTTATCAACAAATCGGGCAAAACAGATATTTATGCAAAAATCACTATTGATGCTACGGGTGACGGAGATGTTGCTGCAAGAGCAGGTGCAGAATTTGTTCTCGGCAGAGAAAATGATAACAAAATGCAACCTGCAACACTTATGTTCAAAGTCGGCGGTGTTGACTATGACCGGGCAGTATTTTTAGGCTCATTTGAATCAACCTATGAAACGCCAAACGGTGAACTTCAGGCTCTTGCAAAAGAACATATTCCTTATCCTGCAGGACATATTCTTACATATAAATCAACACTTCCCGGTATTGTTACCTGCAATATGACAAATGCTGTTAACATTGACGGTACAGATGCAGAGGATTTAACAAAGGCAACGCTTACTTGCCGCAGACAGATGGATGATATAGTTAAATATCTGCGTAAATTTGTTCCCGGTTACGAAAATTGTTATGTTATCAGCTCTGCTTCCCTTATGGGCATTCGTGAAACAAGACATTTCAAAGGCAAATACACCTTGAATGAGCAGGATATTCTTGAAGCGAAAGTCTTTGACGACTATGTTGTAAAAGATGCTTACTTCAATTTTGATGTGCATAATATTACAGGTGCAGGTCTTGACAAAACAGGAGTACAAAAGCATTTTAATCAGGATAAAGGATATACAATTCCTTATGGCTGTCTTATTCCTGAAATCAAAGAAAACCTTCTGCTTTGCGGAAGAAATATTTCGGGTACACATATGGCACATTCAAATTTCAGAGTAATGCCTATCTGTGTAGGAATCGGCGAAGCGGCAGGTGTTGCTGCGTACATATCCGTTTCACAAAACCGCAGTCTGAATGATATTGATGCAAAAGAAAT